>DATEGN010000610.1:0-10212 GCA_035280125.1 Gemmatimonadaceae bacterium
CGGCTGGCGAAGCCTTTCGCGAATTCGGCAACCAGGGAACCCCGGACATGGGCAACGCGGGTCCGTTCCGCGGCGAGCTTGGCGAAGCGACCGAAGGTGCGATCCGGACCGAAGCAGTCATCTCGTGGCCAGGCAAGATCAAGCCGAACACGACGTCGTACGCGATGTTCTCGATCATGGATTTCCTGCCGACATTCGCCAACATCGTCGGATGCCCGATGCCAACCGACCGGCCGATTGATGGCGTGGACCAGACCGACGTGTTGTTAGGCAAGAGCCAGACGGGACACCGCGAGAGTCTGCTGACCTTCATCGGCGGGCAACTTGTCGCGGCGCGCTGGAAGCAATGGCGCCTCTACTTCACCGACATTCATCCGACGGGTGAGGGACCTCAACGGGAGCCCGGCGTTTTTTCAGCCATGGCACCGATGGCCGGTTACCCCAAAGCCTACAACATCGAGATGGACCCGCATGAGGATCTGGTGGTCGTCGGAATGTTCGGGTGGATTACGGACCCGCTCCTGAAAGCGGTCGAGGAGTATCTCGCCTCCGTCAAGAAGTATCCGAACCCGCCGGCTCCAAACCTCACGCATTTCATGACTGGCGGGTAACCGAACGGCACGGCGCCAGTCTCGGGTCGCGCTTCACTTCTTGTAGCCTTTGAAGTCCTCGCCGGGTTTGATGTTCGGGAATTCCTTGATGCTGCGTTCATATTCGCCGACGATCTTGAAATCCGGCGCCAGCAACCACCCGTTGGTGAAGTCTGTGTAGGTAAGATTGTTGTCCTCGTGCGGGTCGCTCGTTAGGTCGTACATCATGGGGAACTGCGGCTTGATGTATGGATTCTCGATGGCGGGAGATGCTTTATTGTCCGCGTAGCGGAAGATGGTCTTGTAGATCTTCCACTTGATCGACATCAGCTCGCCGTCGGCGCCGAAGAACATGTAGCTGTCGCGACCGCACGTAGCGCTCTTGCCCAGCATGAAGGCGGAGGCATCGACACCATCAATGGGTCGGTCCCTGGGCACGAGCTTCGATGCACCCACCAACGCGGCCAGCGTAGGCAGCCAGTCCACATCAGCGAGTATCTCTTGCGTGACAACGCCAGCTGGGATCTTGCCCGGCCAGCGAATCATCGCCGGGACCCTCATGCTTCCCTCGAACGGCGTATTGAAGAAATCGCCGCGAAAAGGGCCCGCCTGATTGCCCCCGATCTGTGGAAGAATTCCGTCGCTCGCGTTGTCGCTGCTGAAGATGACAACCGTGTTGTCCTCGATCCCCGCGCCTTTGATGGCGTCCAGGATCTGACCAACGCGGTAGTCCATCTCAGCGATGACATCGGCGTACGGCCCGCCGCGCTCGACGGACTTGCCGGCGAAATTCGGGTTGGCCATCACGGGCTGATGCACTTCGGAATAGCCCACGTAGACGAAGAAGGGTTTCTTGGCCGCGGCGTTCCGCTGGATGTACTCGATGGTCTTCGGCACGATGTACTTCTCGTCAACGATGGGCCGCACCTTCAGGTCGAGCGGCATCACGGGCTTGGACGGCTCGCCCTTCTTTCCCTCCCAGATCATGGGCGTCGGCATGCCGCTCTCCTTGAACAATGGCCATGCCGAATAGCCCGCCTCGTCCCAGCTGTTTTGGATGCCCCACCACTCGTCGTAGCCCTGATCGTTAGGCATGCGGCCTTGAATGTTTCCCAGGTGCCATTTGCCGTACAACGCGGTCGCGTAGCCCGCGTCCGAGAAGAGTTTCGCAATGGTGTATTCCCAGGGCGACATCCCGGACGGACCTCCCCCCGGCAGGGGGACGTTGTACGTGCCGGAGCGAACCGAATAGCGCCCGGTGTGTATGGCTGAGCGCGTCGGTGTGCACTGGACTTCGACGTTGTAGTTGTTGAAGCGGATGCCCTCGCTCGCCAGCTTGTCGATGCGCGGCGTGGGTATGGTTCCGCCATACACGCCAAAGGTTCCCCATCCGACATTGTCCACCAGGATGAACACGACGTTCGGCTTTCCGCCAGGAACGCTGGTGCTGGTGCCTCGCGCTGGTTGTGCCGTCGCTGATAGGGAGATTCCCAATAACAGGATGCAGAGAAGGACTGCGGTTCGAACCTTGATGCGGAATCGCATTGTCATGTCCTTTCATTCGGCTTTGCTTTGGATCAGCCGCTAACTGCGGTGACGTCTGTCGGCCAGACCAACGAGCAGCCTCATCACCTCCGTCAGCGGATTCTCATCGCCGCAAGATGGGAGTGCACGCGCCGTCGAAGGAATTGGCCCTGAGTACAATTCGCCGCGACGCGGATGTTGCATCTGTCGACTACGGTGAACGTCGATCTCGCGCTCGAGCTTCTCGAGTGCGGCGTTGCCGACGCGCAGACCGCCCTCGAACGGCAGGTTGAGGTCGGCGATGAGAAGATCACGAGCGCGACACAGATGGTGAGGGGTATGACCGCCGGTGATCGTCAGCTTCCGGCCACTCCGATCTCGTAGCCGATCATCCCCATTGTCGCGGCGAGAATGACGTACAACTCAACGACGATCGCGCGCGGAATCCGACCTCCCTGCGCGAGTACCGATCGCGTGAGATTGGCATCCATGACGTCGTTCGCCGATGTCACGAATGACGCAACGATGAGTGACGTCGGGTTGGTGCGTCCGGCGGTGGACGCGATCATCCAGAGATTCTGATTCAGCGCTGCTCGCTGGCGGAACGCGCGTTGGACGCTGGCGGCATCGTGCTCTTGTCGCGAGTCGCCCGCTGAGACGTCGGCGGGTTCGACGCGCGCTCTTAAACACATTTCTTGCGCGAAGAACGAGAGGGAGCAGCGGTGTGAGATACGCGACGCGGGCACGGGTTAGAACAGCCGGAGGTGGTCGTCCCCTCCGGCTGTTCCTTTGTTGCGGCGGGCGAGCGCCTAGTGCCGGTGGCAATTCCGGCGATGCGCTTGTCACCGCTTAGAAGATGAAGCGCCTAGCTGCGCCGCGTCGCTCCCGAACTCGTCCGGTGAAAGAACAGCTCGTACACGCTTTCGCGCCCCTCGCGGTCGGCCAGCTCCCGAAATGCGAAGAACGGGATCAAGGCCAGGAGGATAACAATCGCTCGGGCGGCGATCTCGTCCCAACCGAGATGGGCTAGCGAGCGCAGGCTCTCGCCGATCGACTGTCCATGAAAGAGTTGTTCGACCACCTTTTCGACGATCGCGAAGACAATGACGAATCCGCTGTAGATCACCGATCTGTACAGCGTTCGCACGATGAGCAGATGCTCTTTCTTAGACCTCCCTCCAAGATTGAGCCAGCCTCCAACCATGATGGTCTTGGCGAGGATGACCGCCGTGATGATACTCGTGCCGAAGTGGAGGTAAACGGGCGTGTGAAGCAATTCACCCGTGATCAGTGCCCGGTACGCGGTGAACGCGCAGAGGAACAACGCCAAATACAAAGCGTCGATGAATAGCTCATGAAGCTCGCCAACGACCTTTTGCTTCGCGCTCATCGCTCTTGTTTCCGCATCGAGGCTCTCCTCGCTCAGATGACAGCGGAATCAACTACGGTGGGAGCCACCGCTCAGACGGGCGCGATCGACGGTGAGCTGTTTCGTCAGCGACGACGAGACACCTCCTTTAATGATCGCCGAGCCCGAACGAGGCAGTGATCCTGATATCATGCGAATTCGGGAGCACGTTTGCGCCGAGGAGCTCCCGGGCTAACCAGTTATTCGGGTGACGATGCTGCCATCGGACAACGGTTCGGCCGCTCCAGATGCCAATCGCAGCCCCGATAGGGAGATCGCTCGCCCAATGCACGTTCTGATAGAGGCGCGAGACAGCAACCAACGTCGCGGTAGCATAGGCAATCGGCGCGACAATGTGTCTTGACTGCGGATTCCAGATCGCAGCTTCTTCGACCATCACCGTGGCTGTAGCAAAACTCGCTGCCGTGTGTCCGGACGGGAACGACACGAATGCGCCATTGCCATCATGGAAGCCGCGGCCGAATGAAAACTCGCCGGGCTCGGCGCTTTTCGCGTTCGGCAGTGCACGCCCGGCGAATCCTTTGATGAGGCCATTGAGCGCGGCCGCCACGACGGTGGCCTCCGTGGTCGTGAGACCGAGGCTCGCCACGCTGCGAGAGCCGGTGCCTTCCCCAGCGAGATACAGCGCACCACCGAGCACGAACGGACCGGGACCGCCAGTAAACGCGAGCGCGTTAGCTACGTGTACAAGACTCGCGCTGGTCCGTAGGTCTTCGGTCCTGATGTTGTGCTGGATGCAGTGGTCGAATGGTGCGACGGCAGCCGTGGCGAACACGGCGCCACCAAGCATCTCGAGATCTCGCCGCGAAACGATCGGCTCAGCCGACTTCAGGTTAGATATTGCGGCGCTGTCGTTAGCGCCAGGAGGCGGAACACTCTGGGCGAGAGTGACGATACCCAAAGTCAGGAGCATCAACAGCGCGAGCCACAGACTGGACAACGTTGATGCTGGACCCGTCATTCTGCCTCTTGCCTGGAAAATGGTGTTCCATGGTCGGCATTCAGCCGGAGGTGATTTCTGACTTCCTAAATTAGTCTTCCGTTGTCGAAAAGAAGCACACCGGCGCTATCGCTGACCCTGTGCAGAATCACGCCCTTTGCGGGATACCTATTGACCGCATCATGTTGCGCCGAGCCGACGCCAGCAGCGGCAACGATTGAGCTCGTGTTCAGGGCCATGCAATTTGCCCGTTGGTCGCATGTGATGGTGTGCGAACCGAAGCCCCATCCGACGGCGTAGCGGTTGGGCGTTCGTATGGTCGGGAGCGCTTCCCTAACGCTGTCATCGTAGCGTCAGGTACATCGCCTACGTTCAGAATTTGAGAGGAGAATACTCAACTTCTAACGGAGGCTAACGATGAAGACTGTGACGTACGCAACGCTGGTCGCGGCGATGTTGACGCTCGGTACGGCAGCAAGCGCACCAGCACAAGAGGCCAAGGCGCCGGCGAAGAAGGAAGCGACGAGTCAGGCCGCGCTTCGCAAAGAGGCGACGGTCGCCGAAGCGGCCGCGCGGAAAACGGCGCTCGCGGCAGTGCCGGGCGGCAAGGTACAGTCGCACGAGCTCGAGCGTGAAAACGGTCGTCTCATCTACTCGTACGACATCAAGGTTGCCGGCAAGTCAGGCGTCGAAGAGGTCAACGTCGACGCGAAGACCGGCGAAATCGTCGCTCACGAGCACGAGGACGCAAAGGCCGAGGCGAAGGAAAAGAAGGCGGAAGCGAAGAAGCCGTAGGTACGGACATGTCGGATGAATCAGGCAGCGTGGGGCTGTCCGCACTAGAACGCACGAGGGAATTCTTCGCTGCCCGGTTCGATCCGAGATCACAACTTGGTCTTGGCCTCACGGCGAGCCTGCTGCTTTCAGCGCTCGCCGTCTGGGCGTTCGGTGGCTTGCTCGACGCGATCCTCGACAACGACCTGTTGGTACGGGTCGACATGCAGGTGGAATCGTGGTTCCACCTGCACGCGACTGCGACCGGGCTCTCGACCTTCAACGCCGTGACGCAGCTCGGCTCGCCCGTCGTTTTCGTCGTCGTGGCGGTCGTCGCGATCTACTTCTGGCGGACGAACAAACGATTGCTCCTCTGGAGCTGGATCGGCGCGAATCTCGGCGGCAAGATTGTTGAGTATGTGCTCAAGAATGCGATCCATCGATCGCGGCCTCAGTACGCCGCGGCCTTTCTGAACGGACATTCATACAGTTTTCCTAGCGGACACACCATGGGATCCACGGTGTGCTATCTGCTTTTGGCCTACGTCATCGCGACCTATAGCACCGTCTCGAACAGAGCACGCGTCGTCACATTTACCGTTGCGATAGCAATCATCATCGCAGTCGCCGTCAGCCGTCTCTATCTGGGCGTGCATTACCCGAGCGACGTGCTCGGCGGATTTGTCGCCGGGGTTGGCTGGCTCGCCGTTTGTGGCGCAACGCGACGCGTCATCGCCGGGCGCTACGAATTGGTGAGCTAGCCTCCCATCTCTCCCGTCATCGTACCGTAAGGTTCGCGGTCTAGCTTCTACACGGAGCTCTTTCTGACCATCGCTCACCGTGTCCCGTCGTGAGTCAAGATCTCAATGATCGCGTTGCTTCCGCTCGTCAGCGCGGAAGAAAGGTGCACGCGGGAGGTCGCGACTGGCTGATCTACGAGCTCGCCGCCAGTCCCACTGACGGCCCGTCCCTCGTCTTCGAGACGGAATTGATTGTAAGACGGGTGAGGGTATATCCAGCGAATTGGCGAACACTGGACGAGGCGACACTCTTTGCACTGTCGTGGACACACTGATGCGAGCGGGCGTGCTGTCATCGTAGCGACAGCTTCCGCGACTACATAGCAACGTGCTGGCGACCTCCTCAGACACCTGTTGGCCTCCCCTTCCTGCGAGAGTTTATGAGACGCTCACGACCCTTGCCGCTCATTTTGGGCGCGCTCGCCCTGCTACCAGCCGTCGGTGTCGCCACGGCGCAGAACGTTCACTACCACGTCGTCGACCACATCAATCTCGGGAAAGCACGGGCCGACTACATCATCATCGATCCGGCCGGTCGCCGGCTTTACGGGCTCGGTGACAACGTCATCAACGTTGACGACGACAAAGTCGTCGGCCAGGTCGCGGGCGGCGGCGGAGGTTACGCGATTGCCTCGGACCTGAACCGAGGACTGGTCCGCAATGGTGTGCTGTTCAATCTCAAGACACTCGCCGTGACCGGACACGTCGATGCGAAGGGCGACGGCATCCGCTATGAGCCGGTGACACACCACGCGTTCACGTGGGAGGGCAAGGACGCCTGGGTCGTCGACATGAGGACGGGGAAGCTGATCACCAAATCGACGATCGGCGACGGACTGGAATCCGGAGTCGCCGATGGCAGGGGCAAGCTGTTTCTCAATGTCGAGGACTCGGGCTTCGTCCAGCGTGTCGATGCGCGAACGCTGAAGACCGAAGAGACGTATCGCATCCCCCGCTGCGGCCGCGCGCAGGGACTGTCGATGGATCTCGCCACTCGGCGCCTCTTCATGGCCTGCGATACGGAGATGGTCGTCGTCAACGCGGACAATGGCAACGTGCCGGCGCGAATTCGCGTCGCGAGCCGCGCCGATCAGAACTGCTTCGATGCCACGACCAAGCTCATTTTCAACCCGAATCGTGCCGACAGCACGATGACGGTGATTCACGAAGACGGTGCGGATCAATACTCGGTCGCGGAAAGGGTTCAGACGGGCGGCGGCGCGCGCACATGCGCGGTCGATGAAAAAACGCACAAGGTGTTCGTCTTCTATTACGAGGGAACGACGCGAGAGAACGCTCAACTCGTGCTCGCTGTACTCGCGCCGTGATCACTCCGGCGACGTCGCGACGCGGTTGGCGCCGTGCGCTCAGCCGCGTCGCAGTACTCGTCGTGATCGCGGGGACGCTGGCGCTGCGCGTCCGGGATCAATCGATCGGCGGACGATTCATCGCGTCCTTGCGCATTGCGCGGCCGGCGACGGTGACCGCCGCGGTAACGACCATCGCCGGCTCGAATACTCGACAATTGCAAAACGTCGTCGCGGGAATCGTATCGGAATCCACGACCGTGGCTCGCGATGAGCCAGACCGTGCGGTGAAGGACGTCGGTGCCGCGAGTCGCGATGCGGGCTTTCGCGTTCGCGTGCTGCACGGCCGCGGCGACGTGGCGGAACTCTCCGTCGCGGGATCGCATCGCATCGAAAGTCATGTCCGACGCGAGCAGCTCGGCACACTGCTCGTGGAAGCTGGCTTTCCGCGGACGTCTCTTCCCTCTTCGCTGGAGAATGCAGCGATCTCGCTCGCGACGCCGCGTGGCGTGCGCTTCGAGTTCGGGAACTGTCCCGCGCCATTAGCCAATACCATTCAGGCTCAGATACAGGGACCGCCTCCGCCCTCGACCGACAATGGCAACTGCGTCATCCTCACGGAGACGCCATGTGCCACCATCTCGGTGCCGGCAGCGCTCGACACGTCAGCGGTCATGACGATCGCTCTCGAGTTGTCCGGTATGAGTCCGAATCAGTCACGCGATTTTCGCCGGCTCTTTGGATGGCCGTCTGCGGTGACGATCGCGCCGCCGAGGTTCATGCGCTCATATCAGATCACGTCGGTCGATGGCGCACCGGCGATGCTGATGATCACCGGGGGCCGACGTGGACCAACGTACATGCTCGCGTGGGTGCGCGATGCTGTTGTGTTCACCCTCACTGGCTACGGAAGCTCCGCCGACGCATTCTCGCTGGCCGCTTCGATAAGCTGATGCCGACGCCGCGCCTTGCCATCGAGACGCGCAATCTGCGGAAGGAGTTCGGCGCTCAGGTCGCCGTTCGCGATCTGACGTTGCGTGTGCACGAGGGCGAGATCTTCGGATTCCTCGGTCCGAATGGCGCCGGCAAAAGTACGTCGATCAAGATGCTGCTCGGCCTCGTTAGGCCGACGGCCGGCGATGGGATGGTGCTCGGCGCACCGTTAGGCAACGTCGAGGTGCGCCGACAGATCGGCTTTCTGCCGGAAGACTTTCGGTTCTACGAGTGGTTGACGGCAGTCGAGCTGCTCGAGCTGCACGGCCGCCTCGCGGGAATGCCGACCCCGAGTGCTCGCTCGCGAGCGCCCGAGGTGCTGGAGCTCGTCGGCATCGCGGCGCACGCCAAGCGACGCCTGCGTGGCTTCTCGAAAGGCATGCTGCAGCGACTCGGCCTCGCGCAAGCGCTCATGCACGAGCCGCGGATCCTGTTCCTCGATGAGCCAACGTCCGGGCTCGACCCGATGGGCCGGCGCCTGGTGAGGGACATCATCCGAGGCCAGCGCGAGCGGGGCGTGACGGTATTCCTCAATTCGCATCTCTTGAGTGAGATCGAAGTCACGTGCGACCGTGTCGCATTCATTAACAACGGCGAGATCGTCGCGAGCCGGGAGCTCACCGCGTTGGAGAGCGGAGGCGCACGCCGCATACGTATCCGAGCGCAGAACATGACGCCTGCGATACTCGAGAACTTGTCTGCGTACGTGATCGCGCCCATCCGTCCGAGCTCGCAGGACGATGAGTACACCCTCGAAATCTCGACGGAAGACGTGCTGCCCGAGATCATTCGCCGTTTGGCACTGAGCGGCGCCGACCTTTATCACGTGTCGCCGGAAGCCACGTCGCTCGAAGAGACGTTCCTCGAGCTCGTCGGCGAGGACCGTGGTCTATGAGACCACTATGGATCATGGCCGGCGTGACCTTTCGCGAGGCCGCTCGGCGACGAATTCTGTGGACGGCGTTAGCCGCGGCCGTGATACTCCTCGCGATCTTCGCCGTCGCGCTCCGACTACAAGTTCTTGAATTTCAGGGCCGGCCGATGTCGCCGTTCGTCCGCTATCAGGTCGAGAGCGGCATGCTCATGGTGGGTTTGTACACGTGCGACCTCCTCGCCGTGGTGATGACGATTCTGACATCGATCGACACGATCGCGGGTGAGATCACGTCCGGAACCATTCAGGCCATCGCGACGAAACCGATCGCGCGATGGCAAATACTCGGCGGCAAGTTCGTCGGTTTCGTGGCGATGATCGTCGCCTTCGTTGCGCTGACATTCTGTGGGACGATCGCTGTCGCCTACGCGGCCACCGGCGTGTTGCCCGAGCATCCTCTTCGCGGCTTCATGCTCATGAGCAGCGAGTGCGTGCTCGTGCTGTCGGTGAGCCTCTACCTCGGCACGCGATTTACGACGCTCACCGTCGGCGTGCTCGCGCTTGGGCTCCAAGCTGTCGCCTTCATGGGTGGATGGCTCGAGCAAGTGAGCGGCTTTTCGCAGAGTGAGCACATTGTAACGTTGGGCGTCATCACGAGCCTCGTGATGCCGAGCGAATCGCTGTGGCGTCGCGCCGCGTTCGAGATGCAGACACCGCTCGCGGGATCTCTGTCCTTCTCGCCGTTTGCGAATGTCTCGATTCCGAGCAACACGGCGCTGGCTTATGCTGCATTTTTTGCCGCCTGTGTCCTGGCCGCTGCGTTGTGGCGTCTATCGCGGCGAGATCTCTAGCGGCCTCGCGAGCAGAGTCGCGGCGGTCGACACCACCGAGAGTAGCCGCTGGTCGAACGATGGCTGAGCGACTGAGAGGCAGTTTCGCTGGCTACAGTCCTGGCGGCCGCCAGTGCCACGGCCAGAACTC
>DATEGN010000611.1:0-2740 GCA_035280125.1 Gemmatimonadaceae bacterium
TCTCGCGTGACCGGGTTTGCTGTCGCGCCGCCGTTGGCGTCGTCATCTCGACCCGCGACCCCTTCCGCTGTCTGCGCTCAACGCTGGTAGGACACCCCTAGGTCTCGTAGACCAGAGTGCGAGAGATCGGCCAACCGATGACCGTCCCGATCGAGTACCTCGGTGTGAAGGCGTGCCGCGGTCGGAAGGCTCGGGCTTGACGTCAACAGAGCCACGCGGTTCGAGATGGCGGCTTCGGTCTGGCGATCGCCGAACGTTACGCGGAGCGTGTGCGCTGGTGGCGCGAGCCATCCACCAACCGCGCACACCCCCGAACCACGAACGTCGAGCACCACAACGGCATCGTCACGGTCGGAGCGAACCTCCGTCAGCGCGCAAGAATGGAGCGTCCAGTCAGAGCTGTCGCGTTCCAGCTGCACGAGCAGCCAGTGTGCGTGGGTTCCATGGGCGATGGACCCGAATCCGACGGCGAAACGACCCGCTGAGCTGGGGTCGGCAATCTCGCTATCACTTTGCAAGTTGAACTCGCCGCCATCGATGCCGCAGCCGAGACTGATCGCGCGTATGTACTTCGCGAAGTTCGGGTGGTCTCCATTGGCGGTCATTCGCGATCCTTGTCCCAGGGAGCCCCGTCAGTGAACCCTCCGGGGCTCCCCGTTCGGAGTGCGACTAATTCTGCGCCCCGAAGGGCCCTGGCGGTCCCTTTACTGTCCAACCGATCGCTTTCACGGGCCACTGCCAGGGAGTGCCCTCGAGAGAGGCATGAAAGTTCGCCCAGCTTGTCAGCTGGTAGAAGCCGGGCTGCGTTGTTGTCCCGGCCTCGGTCATTTCGCAGTAGGTCACTGCGTAACAGCCCGGGCTCGTGTACGGATTCTTGTCGTGGTGCCACATGAGATAGGTCCCACCGTTGGGAGGCGTATGGGTAAGTTCAAACTGGAACCAGACGTGCGCCTGCGCTCCGAAGAGACACTGCGATGTTCGCTGCGCCGAATACGTGGCTGAGGTCTTGTCGTCGGGCTGCGTCACACTCGCAATCCAGTCGCTATAGCAAAAGATCACTTCTTGGTCGAACGAACGGGTGCTTTGACCCTGGTCCTCTTCATACACGGCCATCGCGCTCTGCGCCGAGAGCTGCACGCCAATGAGCACGACACCTACGACGATCGCGACAGATAGCCACCGCGGAATCACTGCATTCCCCTTCTGCACACGTCTGTGGCCACACCGTGCGCAAGCTTGACCGCGGTCCGCACATGCACGGTGGCCCTCGCTCAAGGTCCTGTCAACCAACGTTTCCGTAAAGCTGAACTCCCCGGCGCGGTGGTCGCCTTACGAAACAGCGTTAATTCGGCCAGGGCCTCGAGCGCTCTTCACCGTTCAGTCTTTCCGACGCCTGGATCGAGACGCCGTCCGATCGACACCGAAATCTCAGACGCCGAGCTTCTCGCGTATGGCTGGGACGAGCTCGGCGATCGGTACGCGCACCTGAGCCATGGAGTCGCGCTCGCGGATCGTGACTGCGTTGTCCTCGAGGGACGGGAAGTCGACGGTCACGCACAGTGGCGTTCCGATCTCGTCCTGTCTCCGATAGCGGCGGCCGATCGCCTGCGTCTCGTCGTACGTCGACATGAAATGCGGACGCAGCCGCGCCCACACGTCGCGCGCGAGCGGGGTGAGCTTCTCGTTCTTCGACAGGGGTAGGACCGCCACCTTGTACGGCGCGAGCGAGGCGTTCAGGCGAAGGACGACGCGGACGCCCTCCTTGTCGGGCTCCTCGTCGTACGCCGCGCAGAGGATCGCGTAGGTCGCGCGGTCGGCCCCGACCGCCGTTTCGACGATGTACGGCACGAAGCGCTCCTCGGTCGTGTCGTCGTAGTACTCGAGCTTCTTCCCCGAGTACTGGGCGTGGCGCTTGAGGTCGAAATCGGTGCGGTTGTGGACGCCCTCGAGCTCCTTCCATCCGAAGGGGAACTCGAATTCCACGTCGGTCGCCGCCGCGGCATAGTGCGCGCGCTCGTTCTCGGCGTGATCGCGGAAGCGAAGCCGGCTCTCGGGTATGCCTAGAGCGCGATGCCATTTCATGCGCTCGACCTTCCACTCCTCGAAGAGCCGCGGCGCGTCGGCTGGTCGGCAGAAGTACTGCATCTCCATCTGCTCGAACTCGCGCGAACGGAAGATGAAGTTGCCGGGCGTGATCTCGTTCCGGAACGCCTTGCCGACCTGCGCGATGCCGAACGGCAGGCGCCGCCGGATCGCCTGCTGCACGTTCTCGAAGTTCACGTAGACCGCCTGCGCCGTCTCGGGACGCAGCCACGCGACGGCCGCGTCCTCCTCGACCGGGCCGACGAACGTCTTGAACATGAGGTTGAAGCGCCGGGGGTCCGCGAGCTTCTTCTCGCCGCAGTTCGGGCAGGCGACCGCAGAGAGATCGAGGCGCTTCGATCGCCACGCGTCCATGAGCTCGTCCCCCTTGGGGAGGTCGTCTACTCGGAAGCGCTTCCGGCAGTTCCGACACTCCACGAGCGGGTCGATGAAGTTCTCGACATGGCCGGACGCCTCCCACACCTTCGGGTGCATGAGGATGGCCCCATCGAGACCGACGATGTCGCCGCGCACCTGGACCATCGCGCGCCACCACGCCTCTTTGACGTTGCGCTTCAGCTCGACGCCCAGGGGACCGTAGTCCCACGTCGCGCCGGCACCGCCGTAGATCTCGCTCGACGGGAACACGAAGCCGCGG
>DATEGN010000612.1:0-10593 GCA_035280125.1 Gemmatimonadaceae bacterium
GATATGTCGCCAGCTGAGGCGGTTATCGCGATGGAATCGTACTCGCCCATGAGCTCTCTCCCGAATCAGTGGCGTCGCGCAACCCAACAACCTGATAGGTGAAGAGCAAGAGCGATTCCGTCGACGAGAGTTTCCCACATGGAGGTTCGGTGTTTCTCCGACCGGTCGTACTCCATCTGCCCACAGAAACTCGATGCGAGTGCGATGAGCTTTGAAACGGAGGTTGGTCCTCTTTTTCATGCGAGATCGGAGTTTCCCATGCATCCCCATCGCGTTCTCGTCCTCTACGGAACGAGCTACGGACAGACGACACGGATCGCGGCGCGCATCGCCAATCGGATCGAGGAAAGCGGCGCCGTCGTCAGCTTTCACGACATTCGCGAGTTGCGCATGGACGCGCATCTCGAGTCCTACGACGCCGTGATCATCGGCGCGTCGGTTATTCGCGGACGACACCAACGCGCAGTCCAAGAGTTCGTCAGCCAACATTGTGAAATGCTGAACGTGCTGCCAACGGCGTTCTTTTCCGTGAGTGGATCGGCCGCCAGCCCCGACGAGCGCGGGCGCGCAGACGCGCGGCGTTGCGCCGAGAGCTTTCTTCGCGCGACACACTGGCGGCCCGCAATCACGGAGCTCGTTGGCGGGGCCATGGCGTACACCAAGTATGGCCCGCTGCTCCGCTGGATCATGAAGCAGATCGCAAAACGCAATCACGGCCCCATCGATACGTCATGCGACCATGAGATGACCGACTGGGCGCAAGTCATGCGCTTTAGCGATCGGTTTATCGCGCTCCTCGATCAGGTGTCGGTGAACACGGCGTTGGCTTCGCGATGACGCCGGTCCGCTTCCGGTGAGGTCACAATGAGCACCATTGCAACTGGGCTAGGCGAAACGAGCGAGCCCGCTCAGGTTCATGTCGAGCCGGCCATCGACGGACGAAACCGGTTAACAACGGCCTTCCGGATCATTCTGGCGATTCCGCACCTCCTGCTCGTTGGCGGACCGATCGCTGGCATAATGACGTGGACTTCGGGCGACATGAATGGCCGGACGGACTGGGGTGGTGGCGGCGTGCTCGGCGCCGTCGCGGCGATCGTCGCCTTCATTGCCTGGTTCGCGATTTTGTTCACCGGCAAATACCCCACGGGCTTATGGAATCTCGTCGCCTACTATCTGCGCTGGCGCGTACGGGCGCTTGCCTATACGTCGCTCCTGCGAGACGAGTATCCGCCGTTCGGTGACGGTGAGTACCCGGCGTGGCTTGTGCTCCAGATGCCGCCGGCGCCGCGCGATCGTCTCACCGTCGCCTTTCGTTTGATCCTGGTGATCCCGCAGCTTCTTGCGTTGTGGGCGCTCGGCGTCGCGTGGGCTATCGCGACGGTCATCGCGTGGTTTTCTATTTTGCTCACAGGACGCTATCCAGCGCGACTATACGAATTCGGTGTCGGTGTGCTTCGCTGGGACATTCGCGTCGAAGCGTATCTGTTGCTGCTCAACGATGAGTATCCGCCGTTCTCGCTAACGTAGGAACGAAAGGGGCTAGGGACGTCCTCCGTGGCCTAACGGTCGCTCCCCTGGCAGCGCTGCGCAGTCACGCCCCTCGTGATGCGGTTCCCCTCGTCGCGAGACGCGGTCCGATCGTCGCTGCGCTGAATCCCTCGACGGCGACGGCCTTCCGCGTAATCGCACATTCGACGCGCTGAACCGGAGTGATGGTCCGCTAACCACACCGTGGTTCCCTCGAGACCAGAAATCCTTCCGCTTCCAGAAATCCTCTTCCGCGTGACGCGAACGCCGTTCCCCGAAAGCCGAATGGCATTCCGCGATACGCGAAAATGTGTTCCTGTCACCCGAAGTCGTGCCCCTGGCAGCGGATCTCGTATCGATGGGTCCGACGGTGGTGTCCCACACTGGTAACGCAGTTCCCGATTGCTCCGAGCGTCGCCCGCGAAGCACGGAATGCGAGCCGGTGACGGCCAACGGCGTCCCCATCGCGGCATCTCGCGGCCCGTTGCTGCATACGGAGGTTCCGGTAGCCGCTCCCCGCGTGCCGCGAGTCACGAGATGGCGACCGACTATTCCTGCGGCGAAACCACCACTGATTCGAACGCGCTCACGATGCGCGTGACCGGCGCCGCTCGTTGCGTGGAATCGACCAACAACGCAATCGCTTTCACCGATCAATCAATCTCCCTCGGCGACCGCGAAGGCCGCCCACGGCAGCCTCGTTTCATTGCGTGTCACTCACCAGGGCGCATCGCCAGCTCACCGCCCGGTCGGGGTTTCCCCGACATTCCCTTCGCAATCCAGTACAAAACATCCGGTCATTGCCGCACGATTGTTCCTCGTTCCGCCTGACAGTTGGACCAACGGCCAATCGGTACTCTCAGAGCACAATCAATCGCGTGCTGGCGCTCATCGGATCCACCGATGCTCGCCTCCCGGTGAGAGGAGATGGCCCCATGACAAAACTATCGGTGACGAGTCTGGCGCTGACGGCTGCGCTGCTGACGATCGCCGGCTCGACGCAAGCACAATCCTCGGTTCGTCTCGCTGTTGCACCCGACAGCAAGCTGTGGGTCGAGGGCGGCTCGAACCTGCATGGCTGGAGCTGCAAAGCCAGCTCGATCGACGCGGCAATCGACGTCGACGAAGCATTCCTCAAGACCACCGCCATCGCGCCGACGCTGCTGAAGAAAGTCACGGTCAAGGTACCCGTGCGCAATCTCAAGTGCGGGCATGGTGGCATGGACAACAACCTGTACAAGGCGCTGAAAGCGGACGACACGCCCGAGATCAGCTACATCCTCGCGACGTTCAACGTGGTCGAAGGCGCTACGGCGGATTCCTTCACCGTGAAGGCGGTCGGTGCCCTAACGATTGCGGGGACCGAGAAGTCAGTGAACATCGATGTAAACGCGGCGCGCCTGCCTGACGGCGGTGTCAAGGCCGAAGGCGAGCTCCCGCTCCTGATGACCGACTTTGGTGTGAAGCCGCCAACGGCGATGTTCGGCACGCTTCGCACCGACAACAAAGTCACCGTGAAGTTCTCGCTCCTCGTCGGACCGCAAACCATTGCCGCCGCTCTGGCCGGCGACAGTCGGTGATCTGATCCTCGCTCTTTCCAGCTTTCGTCCCGCTCACTCACACGCGCCGAGTCCCTCGGAGGAATTATGAAATACTCAACCAAGCTGCTCCTCGCCACCGTGGCGATTCCCCTCTTCGCCGTCTCGCTGGCCGCCCAAACGACTCAAGCCGTCGATTCCAGCACAAAAACTGAAACCGCGAAAGCCAAACCGGATTCCACCAAGGAGCCTGCGAGCGCCAAGAAGATCAGCGGTGTGCCGGCGATCGAGTTCCAACACCTTCGTCCGGCAGATTCACGTGGACTCAACGTTTTCGAGCCACCGAAGAACGACTCGATCCCGTATACCGGATTCAAGCTCGGCTGGGGTGCGGCAATGACCCAGCAATTCCAGGGGCTGCGGCATAGCAATACCGCGGCGCCAGTATACGCGACTGGATCGACCGTGAATCAGAATCAGCTCATTACGATCGGAAATGGTTTCAATAACGCCGTCGCCAACATCTATCTGAACGCACAAGTGGCGCGCGGCATCCGGCTCGCCATGACCAGCTATGCGTCCGCGCGGCACCATCAGGAGTCGTGGATCAAGGACGGCTACGCGCTGATCGACGAGTCACCGATCGACAATCCGATCCTGAACGGCATCATGAAGTACACGACGCTTCGCGTTGGGCACTTCGAGATCGACTACGGTGATGCGCATTATCGCCGCAGCGACAACGGGCAAGCGATGTACAATCCGTTCGTCGGCAACTATATCCTCGACGCGTTCACGACGGAGATCGGTGGTGAAGTGTATCTCCGCAATGGTCCATGGCTCGCCATGGGCGGCATCACTGGCGGCGAAGTCCACGGGCAAGTGACCACGCCCACGAGGCGCTCCGAGAGCTATCTGGCCAAGCTCGGCGTCGACAAGGAGTGGTCGAAGAACCTGCGCTTCCGTCTCATGGGCTCGATGTACGCGAACGGTCAGTCGGCGAGCAACACGCTCTTTACGGGTGATCGCGCGGGCTCACGGTACTATGACGTGCTCGAGAACACGACGTCGACGGAAACCACGAATGCCTGGTCAGGCGCGATTCGCCCCGGGTTCGGCAACAACGTTCACGCGTTCGTCGTGAACCCCTTCGTGAAGGTCGCGGGTGTCGAGCTCTTTGGAAATCTCGAGACAGCTACAGGTAAGGGCGCGAGCGAGCTGACCAATCGCACCGTCCGGCAATACGTCGGTGAAGGACTGTATCGGTTTGCCAACGACCAATTGTATGTCGGCGCTCGGTACAACACGGTGAAGGGAGAGCTGGCGGGCATCACGAACGACATCAGCGTGAATCGGTGGCAGTACGGTGGCGGCTGGTTCGTAACGCCGCTGCTGCTGGCGAAGGTCGAGTATGTCAATCAGAAGTACCTGGACTTCCCGGTAACTGACATTCGGAATGGCGGGCAATTCAAGGGCTTCATGGTTGAGGGTGTGCTGGCCTTCTGAAGATTCCTCGGATGTAGCGGAACCTGCGGATGACACACATCAGGCGCAGGACGAAGAGCGGGTCGCGCGACCATCAGGTCGCGCGACCTTCTCCATTCTCCCTCACAGGACAGGGGCTTATGGGCCGTTTAATCAACAAAGTCGCGCTCATTACGGGTGGTGCGATGGGCATCGGCGAGGCCTGCGCGCGCCTCATGGCGAAGGAGGGCGCCGCCGTCGGGATCTCCGACCTGAACGTCGAGCGCGGGTCGTCACTCGCCGAGGAAATCAACTGCACTGGCAGTCCGGCGCTCTTCGTCGAGCAGGACGTTGGCGATGAGGCGCAGTGGCGGCGAGTAATGGCTGCGGTAGTCGATCGCTTCGGGCGACTGGATATCGTCGTAAACAACGCCGGCGTTGGCATCGGCGGCGACGTCGAGCATGCGACCCTCGACGATTGGCATCGCCTGATGCGCGTCAATCTGGATGGCGTGTTCCTCGGAACGAAGTACGGCGTGCAAACGCTGCGGCGTTTCGGCGGCGGGTCGATCGTGAATGTGTCGTCGATCGAAGGACTGATCGGGGACCCGAATCTCGCTGCCTACAATGCCAGCAAAGGTGGTGTGCGGCTCCTGACCAAGTCCGCCGCGCTCTACTGCGCGAAGGCGGGCTACGCCATTCGCGTCAACTCGGTGCATCCGGGTTACATCTGGACGCCGATGGTCGAACACTATCTCGAGGCAGCAGGGAACGTAGAGGAAGGTCGGAAGAAGCTGGACGCACTCCATCCCGTCGGTCACGTCGGCGAGCCTAACGACATCGCCTATGGCGTGCTGTATCTCTCGTCCGACGAGTCCAAGTTCATGACCGGCGCCGAGCTGGTAATTGACGGCGGGTACACGGCCCAGTGAACCCGCCGCACAAATTGGTCGGCTATGGAGCCGTTTCTAGGCATTGTAACCGAGATGTCAGCGCTCCTGCTATCGAGCCCGATTCCGCCCACTCCTGCTATCAACATCTCGGTTACAGCCCATGAGTATCTAGAATGGCCTGCCATCAATATTTCGCGGACGGTCCGCTAGCGGCCGACATTGCAGAATGGGCGACAGGCAGGTGCTTCATCGTCTCGGACGTGGCAACGCATCGCGACGGATAGATCAGCACCGCGCAATGCGCCAGTCGTAGCAGCTTTGACGACACGCTTCCAAGCAGCACGCGTTCCCACAGCTTGTAGCCGTGACTGCCTAACGCGATCATATCGACGTCCGTTCGATTCGCCAGATCGAGGAGGGCTCGCGCCGGCTCTCCGCCGAAGACGCGCGTAACGACGCGCATGCTGATCGGCACGTTCAGCTGAGCGACAAAATCGTCCATGCGATGCTCCGCCTCACGGATGTGAGGTGGGCCAACGACGATCGAGCCGATTTGTGCCGAGGCACTCACGTGCGCGAGCTCCAGCGTGTCATTGGTCGTCAACAGCGCGGTGGCGAGGCGAGCCGCAGCCAGGCTCGATGGACTGAAATCCGTTGCGACCAGAATGTGACGCGGAAGACTTCGCATTCCGGCAGGCACGGCCAGTACGGGCGTCGACGCCTGCTGCGCGAGATGCAATGCGGTCTCGTTACCAAGCGCTCGATCGGCGAAGTGATGAGGTCCAATCCCAACGACGATCAGATCCGCGGAGCGCGCGACTGCCAGATCGCATATGGTCGCGGTCCGTGGTCCTCGCACGACCGACAATTTCGCCCCGACTAAGTCGCACCGTGCCAGTTGCTTCTCGCAGTCTTCGCGCAATTGATCCGCAAGCTCGTCCTCGGTGTTTGGATCGGGGATGTAGACGGGCCCATACCCGCAGTCGATGACGGGCAATGATGCGAGGACCGCAACTGCCTCGATCGACGCGTTAACGTGCAGCTGAAGAAGCTGGGCAACGCGTACCGCGCCGTCGGCCGTTGCGCCGCCGTGCAACCCGAGGAGAATTCTTGTCATTGCTCGCTCCGTTCGAATACATCGTCCTTGTTGAACACGTACGTCTTCGCGGTGAGCTTATGCTCGGCGACCGCGCGGGCGAGATCCAGCGTGCTCAGGATCCCAACCAGCACCCCTCGGTCCACAACGAGAACGCGATGAATCGATCGCCCGCGCATGATGTCAGCCGCTGAGAGCACCGATTCGTTAGGCGAGAGCGAGATCGCATCGCGGGTCATCACCTCATCGACCGTATGGGCATCGAACGGGCTTGGCTCTCCGGATCCATCGATACGATCGGAGACGTCGCGACTTTCGTCGGCGAAGAGGTCCGTGTAGTAGGATCCCGCCGGCACGTCCGAGCCTTCGTCGTCGCACGCCGCCTCGTTCCAGGATGATTCGCCTGACGCTGGATTCAGCCGCTCCGGCATCGACGCGGCAAATTCGAGAATGTCGGTCGCCGACACGACTCCGACCACTTCATGGCCGGAAACGACCGGCGCGCCGCTGATGTGTTTCGCGGTGAAGAGCTCCACCGCCTGACGCAACGTTGTTTCCGGTGTCACGGTAACGACGTCCCGCGTCATGATCTCCGACAATTTGAGCATCGCGCACCTCCGGTCTGACCGGCGTTACATGCCTTCTTCACTCTCCCTCAGACTGATCGATCGGTCGGCGCCGTGCAGTCCGCGTTTCTTCAGATCTGCTGTAAGGCTTTTCCGCGAGCGAGCGCGGCGAACCGACGACAGATGTGCGATCGGCGGCCAGTAGACTCTAAGAGCATCCTATCGGAGACTGGCCATGCAGCTCGCGCGCATCTTGATTGGTGTCGACCTCACGACGCCGAGTATCGAAGCCGCGGCGTGGGCGGCGCAGCGATTCGCGCCGGCCGCCGAGGTGGTCATCGCGCACTGCATCAGTCCGTTGTTGCCGGAGCAATGCGTCGCAGCGGAACGGAGACATGCCGAGGCGCGATTTCACGAGCTGGAGCAACGCGTTGGCGCCGAGCGCTGCAGCCACCACATTCTTCGCGGCGAGCCAGCGCGTTCTCTCGCGGACCTCGCGGCTGAACTGGACGTGGACCTGATCGCCGTCGGTGCCCACGAGGAGCATCCCGAGCGGGACCCAGCGCTCGGCACGACAGCACAGCGGCTGATAAGATGCTCATCAGTTCCGGTTCTGCTCTGCTGCGAAATGCCGTTCGGCGCGCCACGTTCGATGTTGTTGCCGCTCGATGCCGCGGACGTCTCGACGACGCTGGCCGATTGGACGAGCGGGCTGGCGGAACGATTCGAAGCGCGTCTCGCCCTCGTCCATATCGAGGCACCACACGATGCGGCGCGCCGGATGCAAGCGCGTCCCTCGTCGCGTCGTCGTGCATCGACGACGACGATGTGGCACCGAATCGCGCGCGAGCTACCGCCCCAACGTGTGTTCGTCGATGCCGTACCGGGCGATAGTGCTGGCGCCGTACTGGCCGAAGCACGACGCTTCCGCACCGACCTGGTGATGGTCGACGCGCCCGACGAGTCGATCGAGAATCCGATGACGCCAGTGGACTCTGTCCTCCTCCAGACTCACTGCCCCGTGTTGGTGATTCCAGCAACGGACGACCAGCCCTGACCCTGACGACGAGGCGAATCATGAACACTTCAGAAACCAAATCATCGCCTTGCGTCGCTGCGCTCACGTGCAATCCGATGATCAACGCACTGCTCGAGCAGGTGCCGGCCGGTATACTCGTCGTCGGACGCGACGGAGAGGTCGAGTATGTCAACGCGTTGGCGTGTACGCTGCTCGATGAGCGGCGACGGGCGCGCCACACAATCGATGTCTGGCGCGCATCACTTGCACAAGAGTCATCGGAGCTCGATCCGATCAACTGGATCATCGCACGAGCGCTGCTCACGGGAGAAATCGTTCGGGAGGAGGAGGTCGAATATCTGGATGCGCACGACGAGTGGCGCACGCTGAGTGTGAGTGCAACGCCTATTCGAGATAGGAATGGCGACGTCGAGCTCGTCGTCATCTCCTTCGCGGACGTGACGTTTCATAACCGGGCCCGCGACTGGGAACCCGTCATGAGAGGTTTGAGTCGCCTCTGACACCGAGGAATCCCATGTCGATGCTCGCCGACGTCTCGAATGCCGTGGACGGCACCCTCGCGCGCATCAGCGACATCCCGCGGAAGTACCCGCTTCCTGGTTCCTCGGAGGAGCGCGGCCAATTCGCGGCGTTGCAGGCGCGGCTAACGCCACTCGTCGCCAATGTGTTTCCGAATCGACACGCGGCGCAAACCGTAGTCGTGATCCCGAGCATGTCGCTGCCCGGTGCGGAGCTCGTGAAGCTCACTGGCGCGAACCAGTACGAGGAGCGTCTCCTCTGCCTGCTGATGTTGCTGCGCCAGCCGCGCACGAACATCGTCTACGTGACTAGCCAGCCGATCGCAACCGCGGTGATCGACTACTACCTCCACCTCCTGCCCGGCATCCCGTTTCGACATGCGCGACGGCGCCTAACGCTGCTCAGTTGCTATGATGGTTCCCACGACGCGCTGACCGATAAGATTCTGGCTCGCCCGCGACTGATCGAGCACATTCGCGCGGCCATTCCGAATGAGCGGCTCGCGCACATGACCTGTTTCATTGGTACGCCGGCAGAGCGCACGTTGGCCGTCCGCCTCGGCATTCCGCTCTACGCGTGCGATCCCGATCTTCGCCATCTCGGCACGAAAAGCGGGAGTCGCGAGGTCATACGACGGGCGGGAGTCGCCGTGCCGATTGGGTTCGAGCATCTGCGCGATGTCGCGGACGTCGCGCGCGCACTCGCGGGGCTGCGACGTCGTCAACCGACACTTCGGCGAGCCGTCGTCAAGCTCAACGAAGGATTCTCGGGCGAAGGGAACGCGATCTTCTCATATGATGGCGCACCAGCGACTGGTGGCCTCGAGCGATGGGTCTCGGATGTTCTACCGACGCGAGTACGATTCGAGGAAGTGAGCGAAAGCTGGGAGCGCTACGCGGCGAGCTTTGCATCGATGGGCGGCATCGTCGAAGCGTTTCTCGAGGGCGACGAGGTGCGTTCGCCGTCTGTTCAGTGCCGCGTGGATCCCCTCCGTCGATCCTCCCTGATCTCGACGCACGACCAGCTGCTCGGCGGACCGTCCAATCAGATCTATCTCGGATGTACGTTTCCGGCTGATGATGCCTACAGTGCCTCTGTGCACGAGGCCGGTCTGCTCGTCTCGCAACAGCTCGCCTCCGAAGGAGTAATCGGACGGTTTGGTGTGGACTTTGTCTCGGTGCGCAACGGAGCGACGTGGACGACCACGGCCATCGAGATCAATCTCCGCAAGGGCGGCACGACGCATCCCTTCCTGATGTTACAGTATCTGACGGACGGGAGGTACGATGCTCCAACGACGACGTATAGCACAGCGACTGGCCGCGCCTGTTATTACTACGCCTCTGACAACCTGCACAGCGTCTCGTATGTCGGACTCACGCCGGACGACCTTATCGAGATCGCGGTCGATAACAACCTGCATTTCGATGCCGCGGCCCAGCGCGGGGTGGTGTTCCATCTGATTGGTGCGCTGTCGGAGTACGGGAAACTGGGAATGGTGTGCGTCGGAGAGAGCCGAACGAGCGCCGAACGCTACTTTCGCGACACGGTCGCTGTGCTCGATCGAGAAACGAAAACAGCCGGTAGTAACGTGGTTGTTAGACCGTGAGCAATCGCTCATGATGGCTGTCGAGCCCTCGGCGGTCCATCGGCGCACGGCTAACACGGGGAGATCCGTACAGGCTGAGCGGCGTTCACCGACAGACCGCAACGGCATCGGCAGCGCAATGTGGAGAGGAAGCATGAGCGGATGGCGCAGGGCGCCATCATCCATTACGCGAGGTGCACGATGTCACAAAGGACCAGGAAGGTCAGCACGAAGCAGCCAGTGCTGCGCGAATCGGCGGAGCGGATATGGCTGGCGGGGCTCGGGGCGCTCGCTCTGACGGAGGAGCAAGGGACAAAGTTCTTCAAGAGTCTCGTGAAGAAGGGAACGGAGTTCGACAAG
>DATEGN010000613.1:0-3943 GCA_035280125.1 Gemmatimonadaceae bacterium
GACATACGCTCGGCATTCTGACGGTAATGCTCGCACTGCTCGCGCCCGCGTCAGCACAGGCGCAAGGCAGCGAGCAGTCGGCGCCAGTAGTCCCGCTGCCCGCGACGCGGCTCCCTCGCACTCATCAGCCGCGACCGACGAGCTCTGCGATCTCCGCAGCCGACCTGATGACGCGCCTCTACATCTTCGCCGACGACTCGATGCAAGGGCGCGAAGCCGGGACCATCGGGAGCGTCAAATCGACGGCGTACATCGCCGCGGAACTGAAGCGTATGGGACTCAAGCCCGCCGGCGACAGCGGGACCTACTTTCAGGTGCTGCCGTTCAAGGTCCGCTCGGTCGATACGAATTCTGTAATCACCGTCGGCGATGCCAAGCTTCCCTTCGGACGCGAATGGGGCTCCTCGCCGCCCTCCGACATCATCCTGCACGACCAACGGATCGTGTACGGCGGCGTTCTCGGCGACTCGAGCTTCATTCCGCTCGACTCGCTCAAGGGCAAAGTTGTCGTCGCGCGACTTTCGCCGACGAACATTCAGGGCGGTCTGCGTGTCATCGGCGAGGTCGCGTCGAAAAGCTCCGGCATCATGGTCGTCGGACCGGCACAGTTTCTCCCGTTTTTCACCCAGCCGCAGCAGTTCCTCGACGTGCCAGGCGCTTCCTCGGGACCGCTCGGCTCGCTGATTTATCTGAGCGACAGCGCTGCTGCCCATCTGTTCGAGTCGCCGTTAGGCACGCTGGCGGTCGGTGGTGCTGGAAAGCCCGTCAACGTCGAGATCCGCGTTCGAACGGAGCCCTCGCCATACCCAGCTCGCAACGTCGTCGCGATTCTGCCGGGAAGCGATTCCAGGCTGCGCGGCCAATACGTCGCCATCGGCGCGCACACCGATCACATCGGGCTGAATCACACGCCGGTCGATCACGACTCGATTCGTATTTACAACCACATCGTGAGGCCCGGCGGCGCCGAGCAGCAGGGTGCACGCGCGACGCCGGATCAGCAGGTCGAGGTGAGCAAGGAGCTGGCCGCGTGGCGCGCCGCGCATCCGGGCGAAGCACGCATCGATTCGATCTCCAACGGCGCGGACGACGACGGTAGCGGCACAGTGACCGTGCTCGAGATTGCCCAGCGGATGGCGTCTCTGCGGCCGGCACCGAAGCGCTCGATGCTGTTCGTGTTTCACGTTGGCGAGGAGAAGGGTCTCCTCGGCTCCATGTACTTCACTGACCATCCCACGGTGCCGCGCGATTCAATCGTTGCGCAACTGAACATGGACATGGTCGGCCGCGGCGACGCGTGGGACCAGATCGGCACCGACAAATCCGGCAAGCCATTGTTCGGAGGCCCGCGTTCGCTGATGCTCGTCGGATCGCGACGCCTATCCACCGAGCTTGGCGATATCGTCGAGCGCGTGAACACAGAGGGAAAACACGGCCTCGTGTTCGACTATTCATTCGACGCGAACGGTCATCCGGAGAACATCTATTGTCGGAGCGACCATTACGAGTACGCGCGCTATGGCATTCCGATCGTGTTCTTCACGACGGGCGTGCACTCCGACTATCACCAGGTGACCGACGAGCCGGAGTACATCGATTACGATCACATGGCGCGCATCGCATCATTCATCGAGGACGTCGCGCTACACGTGGCGAATCTCGACCATCGAGTGGTGGTCGATCACCCGAAGCCGGATCCACACGGCGCTTGTCAGCAGTGAGGACGGGGGGACGAGAAAGTAGCGAACCGAAAAGAGCGAACCGAGAACGACGAGCCGAGAAGGACGAGCCGAGAAGAGCGAGCTGAGAAAGACGGCTGAGGAGCGAGGCAACGCGAAGAGCGTTCATCAGAAGCGGAACTGAGGTCGCCCTCCGCTGCTGTTGAGCGTTTGATGGGCGATTGGCATTTCACCTTTTACGCCGCGCTATCCGCCCTTAGCATTGCCTCGCATTTCTGTCGCTTTTCTCGGCTCGCTCTTTTCGGCTCGCTCCTTTCTCGCTCCCCGTCCTCCGTTCCTAGCCGAGCGCTTCGAGCAAACGATCAACGTCGTTCATGTCGTTATAGATCGACGGCGACACGCGCATCCAGCTGTCGCCGATGCGCACGTTGACACGTGCCTTCGCGAGCTTCGAGGGGACATCGCTTGCGGCGAGTCCCTTTCGCGCAAAAGTAATAATGCTGGCGGTGGAATCTGGCGGCGTCACGCAAGCAAAGCCGTGGCGCGGTACTTCGTCTCGCAGCTTCCGCATCAGCGGCTGGCGGTACGCCTGAATGTTGGCGACGCCCAACTGCTTCACGTACGCGAGCGAGGCGGCGAGACCTGCGCCGAGAGCGCCTGCGATCGAGCCGGCTTCGAAATGGCCCGTCGCATCGGGCGCGAGCGTCCACGACACGGGCTCCGATGCGCCCGCGTTGTCGAACGGTGGTTCGTGGCCGGACATGGTTGCTGCCTGGTAGTAGCCGATCTGCGGACGATGGATTCGCTCGAGCAAGTCGTCGCGCGCGTAGAGAAAGCCGAGGCCATAGTCGGCCATCAGCCATTTGAAGCTGGAGCAGGCGGCGAAATCGACCCCGGTTGCTTTCACATCGAACGGTTCGGCCCCGGCGGTGTGGATGATATCAGCGTACACGTATGCGCCATGCGAATGCGCGAGATCGCAGACGGCTTTGAGGTCGTGCTGAAAGCCGTTGTACATCGTGGTGGACGACAGCTCGACCAGCTTCGTCTTGCGATCGATGATTCGCGCGAGATCGTTGATGTCGATGCGATAGTCGGCAGTCGGCTTGACGATGCGGACGTCGAGGCCGCGGCGCTTCAGCTCGAGCAGATGAACGAGCGCACCGTCGAAATGGAGCCAGTCGGTGACAACGTTGAGATCAGTGGGGCGATCGAGCTCGAGTGCGGTGACGACGAGATTCTCGCCCGTGCTCGTGTTAGGCACATAGGCGATCTCGGATGGTTTCGCGTTGATCAATTCCGCGAAGAGCGCTTTGGCGTTGAAGCCCTCCCCCACGCCGCCGCCGGATCCGGGCCGCGGCATCGCGAGCTTATTGCGTTGCACGAGGTACGCACGCGCGGCGTCGGCCGCCGGCCGCGGGATCGGATGCGTGTACGCGGCGTTGAGATAGGTGAAACCATCCGCGACGTCGAAATCCTGTTTTCGCGGAAGGCCGGCGCTTTGCGCCACAAGCTCGAAAGCCGACGTGACGCTCAGTTTCGAGACTGCCACGGACGCGGCGATCCCGCTCAGGCCCTTGAGAAGGTCTCGACGTGCGATGCTCATACGCGCAATCGTCGCGCGGCCTGGGACGAACGTCAAGAGCAAGAGAGATTGCGGAAGCTATTGTCGGCGGTGATTTTCAGTCACCCTTATCTCCGCTCTCGACAGTGTCACACGATCAGTCCCGCAATCCGATTCGATTGTTGTTGCACGTTCCCGTTCCGTGGGTGTTCGTGCTGGGATTTCTAGCCGGCGTGGGCGTCGAGTTTGCCTGGCGCGCTCACTCGCCGGGCACGACACTTCCCGTTCCCACGGTTCTTGGTGCCGCGTTGTTCCTGATTGGCGCTGTCATCGCCGGCTGGGGATTGCTGACGTTCGGGCGGGCTCACACGACGACAGTGCCAGGCAGGGCATCGTCGGCACTCGTGACGTGGGGGCCGTATCGCTTCACCCGCAATCCCATGTATGTCGGGCTGACCCTCGCGTATCTCGGTGAGGCTGGACTTCTCGGCCAGGCGTGGCCTCTCGCGTTCCTTCCGCTTGTCGTCGGGTACGTGAACTGGATCGTAATTCCAGTTGAAGAGCAAAAACTAAACGAAGTGTTCGGAACCGATTACGACACCTATCGCCGTCGCGTCCGCCGCTGGGTTTAGCAGGCTGCTATCGCAGCCCGTAGACGACGACTTGATTCGAAAAGGTAGGCAAATACACGTGCCCATTG
>DATEGN010000614.1:0-3051 GCA_035280125.1 Gemmatimonadaceae bacterium
AACTGCTGCTCGGTAGTCTCCAGCGCCGCGTCGGGCATGTTGTTCACGAGCCCGATCACGAGTGGCCGACGCTTCGCGCCAAACAGTTGCGATTGGGCGCTCGTTATGCTCACTGCGCCGATACCGGCACCGCCGCGGGGCGGCTGCAGTCATTTATTTCAGGACGGCCCACTATCCGAGTCGCGACCGGCGCGCCCAATGCCCGATCCAGATCGCCGAGAATATCGTCGATGTGTTCGATGCCAATGCTCAGCCGGATCATCTCTGCCGACACGCCTGCCTTTGCCTGTTCTGCTGGAGTCATTTGCCGATGGGTCGTCGACGCCGGATGACAGGCGAGTGATTTCGAGTCACCGAGATTCACAACTCGTTTCACCAGCTCGAGCGCGTTGTAAAAACGAGTCGCCGCCGTCAGGCCACCGCGAATCCCGAACGTCAACAGCGAGCACGCGCGTCCGGCCAGGTACTTCTGCGTGAGATGAAAGTATGGACTCTCGGGAAAGCCCGCGTAATTCACCCATTCCACTCGCGGATCACCGCGCAAAAACTCAGCAACCTTCCGCGCGTTCTCGACGTGCCGCTCCATACGCAGTGCGACCGACTCGATCCCTTGCAGCAACAGAAACGCGTTGAGTGGAGACAACACCGATCCGAGCGTTCGCTGATATACGCTGCGGCAGCGGCTGATATACGCCGCGTCGCCAAAGTGCTCGGCGTAAACCAAATCATGGTATGACTTGTCGGGCTCCGTGAACATCGGAAACCGCGACGCGTGCTTCGCCCAAGGGAACTTGCCACTATCGATGATGACTCCACCCATCGTCGTCCCATGCCCACCCATGAACTTCGTGAGCGAGTGCACGACGATGTCGGCGCCGAACTCGATTGGTCGAAGAAGAATGGGTGTTGGCACCGTGTTGTCGACAATGAGCGGGACACCGTGCGCGTGCGCGAGCGCCGCAAGCGCCTCGATGTCGCACACGTTCCCGGCCGGATTGCCAACGCTCTCGCAATACACGGCGCGCGTATCGTCGTCGATTATCGCCTCGATCGCAGCGGGCTCGTCGCTCGACGCGAATCGTACCGTGACGCCCATCGTGGGAAGGAGATGGGCGAACAGCGTGTACGTCGTGCCGTAAAGCTGCGGGACGGAGACAATGTTCGTGCCTGGCGCGGACAGGTTGAGCGTCGCGAAATGCATTGCCGCCTGGCCCGAGCTTACGCTCAAGGCCTCGAGCCCGCCCTCCATCGCGGCGACCCGTCGCTCCAGAACTCCATTTGTCGGATTGCTGATGCGCGAGTACCGAAAGCCATCGGCCTCGAGATTGAACAGCGCAGCGGCATGTTCAGCGCTCTCGAACTCGTAGGCGACCGACTGGTAAATGGGAACCGCGGTCGTCGGCGCGAGCTCGTCGGCCGTGTAACCGGAGTGAAGCGCGATCGTTTCGGGATGCATCAGAGGCTCAGCGCCTCGCGCACCGGCTGTGGCCAGGTATCGAGGTCGAGACCATGCGTCGCAAAGAGCGCAATGGTCAATCGGTCGAGGCCAAACGCCGCGCAGGCGGTGTGAGCAACCGTTCCGTCATCCATGCCGAGTCCCCAGGTCGTGCCGAAATGATCCTGGTGGTAGTTGAAGCTCATGCACGCCGTCGGCGCTTCGTCCGAGTTCACGGGGACGAGCAGCTCGAACTTGAGCGCTTGCTCAACCTGGCTTGCCGCCATCAACTTGCCGACGCGTCCGAAGAAGGGATCGCACGCCGGCTCGAGCGAGAAGGGAAGACCAAGTTGGTCAGCGAGGTGCTCGGCGAGCTCCCTCCAGCGCTCGCGAAAGGCGAAGGCCGTCTCGGGCGTTCCAATACACACGTACTCACGCATGCGAAAGGCCTGCATCCGACCGAGCTCCGACGATGACTCGCGGCGAAAACAATACGATTCGACGTCGATGATAACGCCGCTCGAGGGCACGTTCCCGCGTGCGGCGACGATCGGATACACCTGGTAGCACGCTGCGGGCGTCAGTACCAGATCGGTCGCACCGAGCGCATCGACCCACGCCTGATCGGCGGAACGACCATCGACGAGAGCGCGAATCTGTGTTTCGCTACCGCTCATCGTACTCACACAGCCGAGGAGATGTGGAAAGCTCTTGAGATAGCCGGATTTCTCGAGCAAGGCCCGGCTCATCACCGGCGGGAAGCGGAGCACTTCGGCGCCAGGCGGCCGATGCTGGGTGATCAGTGACGTTAGGCCACCGACGACTACCTCGAAGAGTGCGGTTCGACCTTGAACGCCATTGGCCGCGGTCGGCTGTAGGATCGTCGACGTAATCGCGTCCAGCCGTTCGGTTGATACCTGTGTCGTCGGCATCGCTCAGTCCCTCACTCGCGCCGGCACATCGAAGAGCAGCAGCGAGCTGGCCGCGCCCGCGAGAATGCGTTCGTTGTTGATCATGATCGACGACGACAACACGTCGCGCAGATTGCGAGTGACGCTGAACTCGCCGTCGTTGCGATAGCCCGAGAGTCCACAGGCCTGCAGCGCGTGCATTACCGTCTCGATCGCGAGCTCCGACGAGTTGACCTTCAACAGGTTGATGCCCGCCTGAAAGTCCAGCGCCTCGAGCGTGTCTGTTTCGAGTGCTGCCTTTTCATAACTGGCGACGCCCGACGCTATCGTTCCGCGCAGGGCGCGTAGCGACATCATTGCGCGCGTCAGGTGAGAGGCTCCCGGCGCTGCCTGCGCGCCGTTGCTCTGTGCGGCGCCTTTGCGCACGAAGCGACGGGCGTGTGCGACCGCTCCGGCCGCAATCCCGCACCATACGCCGCTCCAGGTGAGGTGCGCGATCGGGACCATGGTCTGCGGGTGAATACGCTCGTAGGATGTCGGTACGATTTGCTCAACGTTGCCGCGGCCCCGCAGCGTGAACCCCGTGCTGCACGTGCCGCGCATGCCCATCGTGTCCCATTCCTTGATCTTCTCGAGCTGGTAGTCGCCCTTGACGAAGGACACGAGGACCTGGTCGGACGGGGCGGAATCCGGCGCGCGGCGCGC
>DATEGN010000615.1:0-14870 GCA_035280125.1 Gemmatimonadaceae bacterium
GTCGATCCCGCTCAGGAAACCGTGAGTTTTCGCGCTCACTTGCAGCAGCACACGCGGCGAGTGCGAGTCCGCGCGCATGATCTCGCGCGTTCGCTCGAAGTATTTGTCGGTGTAGAAGCCTTTTTGGATCTCGTCGACGGGAAGACGAAAGAGCGTTGGATCGAGACGCTTGCGGCGGCGTGGCATCAGAGGGTCCTCGATCCTCCCTCGCTCTCCGCTCCATTGCCGCCGCCCGTCATCGCTTCGGGATTGAGCAATAGATCAAGCTCTTGCCGTGTGAGCAAACCCTTCTCGCGCACGACGTCGTACACGCCACGTCCACTGTCCAGTGCCTCTTTGGCGACCTGCGTCGCGCGTTCGTAGCCGATGGCCGGCACCAGAGCCGTCACGACACCGATGGACTGTTCGACGAAATGCCGCAGGCGATCGGCGTTCGCCGTGATGCCTCGAACGCAGCGCTCCCGAAGCACGACGCATGCATTGCGCATCTCGGTAATCGCGGACAACAGCCGGAACGCGATGAGCGGCTCGAAGACATTGAGCTGGAGCTGTCCCGCGCCAGCGGCAAGCGTCACGGCAAGGTCGGCGGCGATGACGTCGAAGCAGACCTGATTCACCACTTCGGGTATGACAGGATTCACTTTACCCGGCATGATGGACGATCCCGGCTGCATCGCGGGCAGATTGATCTCGCCAAGTCCGGCGCGTGGGCCCGAGCTGAGCAGGCGCAGATCGTCGCAAATCTTCGAGAGCTTCACCGCGCACCGCTTGAGCACTCCCGAGAGCTGTACAAAGACGCCCGTATCCATGGTCGCCTCCACGAGATCGGGCGCGGTGATGAGCTGCTGCTTCGTGATGCGCGCCAGGTGCTCACGCACCACGTCCGAGTAACCACGCGGCGCGTTGATGCCCGTGCCGATCGCCGTCGCGCCCATGTTGATCTCACTGATCAATCGCTGCACCTCCGCCAATCGCTCGACATCTTCGAGAATGGTGTGACCAAAGGCGCGGAATTCCTGGCCTAACGTCATCGGCACCGCATCCTGCAGTTGCGTGCGTCCCATCTTGATCAGATGCGCGAACTCATCACCCTTGGCGAGAAAGGCTTGCGCGAGCGCGGTCTCCGCGGCGCGCAGATCGTCAATCGAGCGATGCAGCGCGAGCTTCACCGCCGTTGGGTAGACATCGTTCGTCGATTGGCTGAGGTTGACGTGATTGTTCGGATGTACCGACGCATAATCGCCGCGCGGCTTGCCCATCAGCTCGAGGGCACGATTGGCGATCACCTCGTTCGCATTCATGTTCGTCGATGTGCCAGCGCCACCCTGGATCATGTCGACGAGAAAATGCTCATGATGCCGACCAGCGCGGATCTCCTCCGCGGCGCGAACGATGACGTCGGCGATGGCGCGGTCGAGAAGCCCCAGGTCGGCGTTCGCCAGCGCCGCGGCCTCTTTCACGGCGGCGAGCGCCTCGACCAACGCCGGGAACTCCCGCAACGGAATCCCGGTGATTGGGAAATTCTCGAGCGCGCGCAATGTCTGCACGCCGTAGAGCGCATCGTCCGGCACGTCGCGCTCGCCGAGGAGATCGTGCTCGCGTCGCGTTCGCGAGCCGGCGAAGCCGAGCGTCCGGCCATGTCCGACGAGCGTTGCGTCGGTTGCAGCGAGTCGCCGGGAGATCGTCCGCGCCGCGCGAGCAACGAGCGCGGCGTACAGCGCCGGATACTCCTTGAGCATTTCTTGAACTTGTTCGGCGGTGAGGACAAACGCCTCGGTCCGCTGGACCGCACGAGCGCTCGTCCCATGGGCCGAGTCGTCGAGGAGGAGCCCTTCGCCTAACGCTTCACCGGCGCCGAGGGTCACCAGGCGAACGGGACGTCCTTGCACCGTTTTTTCGATCGCAACCGCACCGGTGGCGAGAATGGCGAGAAAGTGCCGCGGCGCGCCTTCCTCGAAGAGGACCGCGTCACATTCGTACGCTCGGGCGCTGACGAGCCGCGAAAGCTGATGTAAGGCGGACTCGGTAAGTCCCTCTAGGAATTGCGCCTGGCGCAACTGATCGCGAACCGAGGCGCCCGGCGCCGCTGACACTGATGGTGGTGGTGCAGCCATGATTGAGCGAACGATGGTCCTCGCGAAGCGTCGCGGGCCGCGCGGCCCGGTGTGACGTCGGAGCAAGCTACGCAGCCCTGCGCGGCTTCGGCAGAGGAGCGAGCATCGGACCCGTACAGCCCCGGCGACCACGGCCGGAGGATAACGGGCGCCCCAGATCCGGCGTAGAATACGGCGGCAGCAGCCTGCTTCAGTCATCTCTCGGAGGACCCATGTCCGTCTCGCGCCGCGATTTCCTGGGCACCGGTGCCGTCGCCGCCGCCAGCCTCGCCCTCCCTTCGGTCGCATCCGCAAGTCCTCTTCTGTCGCTCGCCGAGCGCGGCGATTCTGCCGCCGTGCCAACAGCGCCGGCTCGCCTGCCGATCGTGGTTTGCTCGGCGAATGGGTTCTATCGCGACAACCCAGGTGGCAGCCCGATCAAGAAAGCTTATGACATGATCGTCGCTGGCAGCGATCCATTGGACGCCGCCATCGCGGGCGTGAACATGGTGGAGCTCGACCCCAACGACATGAGCGTCGGGCTGGGGGGCTTACCTAACGAGGATGGCGTCGTCCAGCTCGACGCGAGCTGCATGCATGGTCCCACCAAACGCGCCGGCGCTGTCGGTTGCCTCGAGGACATCGCCACGCCCTCGCTGGTCGCGAAGGCCGTGATGGACCGAACCGATCATATCTTTCTCGTCGGCGCTGGCGCGAAAAAGTTCGCTCTGGAGATGGGCTTCAAGGAGCAGAACCTGCTCACGGATAAGTCGCGCGAGGCATGGCTCAAGTGGAAGTCTCGACTGAATCCAAACGACAGCTGGCTCGACGTCCCGGATGACTCCGCGCCGCCGCGCCGGCCGCGTGTAACGCCGGCGCCGCATGGCAACGAGGACAACCACGTCTTTCTCGACGAGCGCGGTGTGCCGCACACCTTCGGCACCATCAACATGAACGCTGTCGATGCCAGGGGCGACATCGGGTCGGTTACCACCACGAGCGGAATCTCTTGGAAGATCGCCGGCCGAGTGGGCGACAGCCCGATCATCGGTGCTGGCCAGTATTGCGATAACACTGTGGGTGCCGCCGGATCGACCGGTCGAGGGGAGTCGAACATCAAGGTCTGTGGTGCGTTCCTCGCCGTCGAGTTGATGCGACAGGGGAAATCGCCAGAGGAGGCACTGCTCGAGGTCATGCGACGCGTGATCGCAATGACCGAGAAGCGCCTCCTGGATGAAAAAGGGCGGCCCTATTTCGACCTGAGTTACTATGCAGTCACCAAGGACGGCCGCTTTGCCGGTTCGGCGGCGTACGAGGGAGCAACCTTCGCTGTCTGTGACGCCGCCGGTCCACGTCTCGAGCCAGCAGTCTTTCTCTTCAAGAGAGACGAGCGGCCGCGGCCAAGGTAGGCGGCCGCTCGCTGCCCTCGCGCTGCCCGCCTAGTGGACCGTCACTACTCCACTCATTCCCGAGTGAATAGTGCAGTGATAGTTGTATGTGCCTGATTGCGTGAACGTTGCGGTGAATGTGCCGGAAGACTTGTCGCCACTGCCTGCTATCGCTGAATTGTCGAACGTCACGTTGTGAGTGACGGCCGATCCCCAGGTGAAACTCACCGTTCCGCCCGCGCTGATGTCGACCGTGGACGGGTCGAACGCGTTTGCGCCGCCAGCGCCAACAGAGACGTTTGCCGATGCTGGGAAGCTGTTTGTCACCGTGATCGAGGCGGCGGTGCTGGTGACCTGATCGACGGTCGCACTGATCGATGTCGTTCCAAGGACTGAGCCCGTCACAGTCGCAACCGAGCCGCTGCTGGTGACGCTCGCGACCGTCGAATTGCTGTTGTTCCAGCTGAAGGTCTTCCCTGAGAGCGTAGTCCCGTTCGCGTCTCGTGCCGTCGCGCTGATCGTCGCCGTCTCAGCCGGCCTGAGAAGAACGGACGACTTATTGAGCGTTACGCTGGTCACGGGGCCTGGTGGAGGCGGATTCGTACCGCCGTCGCCGCTCCCTCCGCAGGCGATGACGGGGAACAGCACGACTGTGAGAACCAGCTTTGCACCACGCATATGAGAAGCTCCAATGGCTGAAACGAATACTCGGCGAGATTGAGCGCAAACTCCCCTATCCAACGTGACGTGCGAATAGTTCCCAATGCTGAACTAATTTGTCATGAACCTTGTCACCGCCGTGCGACGCGTCACGCGCCAACTACGCGCGGGCAGGGCTTGGCAGAAGAGTAAGGTCGAGCGCTGCCCGGAGCTCACTTTGAGCGTCAGATCGCATTTCCGGCGGCCCATTTTCCGTCGGCGTCACAGATGACTCGAGTCGCAAGTTTGCGACGAGCTGCGACAATCGTTCGGCCGCACTCGAGAGCGCGGCGGCGGCAGCTGCGATTTCCTGGGTGCTCGCACTCTGTTCTTCGCTCGATGCCGCGACCTGCTGCATCGCCGCCGCGAACGATTCAGTGCCCGAGCTGAGTTGCGTGAGTCGACTTGTAATTTCGGCGACGAGTGAATTCGCCGATGTCGCTGCGCGCTCGATTGCCGTCGTCCACTCTTCGGTGCTCTGAACTGCCTCTTCGACGGCGACGAACGAACGAGCGCCATGCTCGGTTGCTTCGAGCACCTGGCGAACCGTAGACACGGATCGCTCGCTCGACGCGCGCGATTCGTCGATGCCTCGCAGCACGCCGCCCATGACCTGTTCCGTGCGTTGCGCCGCTTCGGACGACATGGCGGCAAGCCGGCGTACCTCGCTCGCAACGACGGCGAAGCCTTGACCATGCTCGCCGGCGCGCGCTGCCTCCATCGCGGCATTGAGTGCGAGCAGCTTCGATTGACGCGCGAGCTTCTGAACCAGCGTCACGAAGCTGCGTACCTCGAGCGAGGCGGCCGCCAGTCCTTCAATAGCGGAAGCACTGGCGCGTACGTCCTTCGCCAACATTGCCAATGCCTTGGAGCTCTCGTCGAGTTTCGTGCGACTCTCTAGCGAGAGCCCGCGCAACTGTTCGTTGCGTGACACGCCCTCGTGAGCGCCGTCGCGAAGCTCGGCGGCAAGGCGCACGAGCTGCTCGGCCGATGTCGAGAGCAGCTGAATCGACTGTGCCATCCCCGTCGACTGCTGCGACAGCTCGCTCGCCGTATGCGCGATCTCGCCGGCGGATGCTGCCATCTCCTCCGTACCAGCCGTGATCTCAGCGGACATCGCCGAGGTTTCCTGCGCCGACGATCCGAGAGCGATGGCGAGTCGTCGCAGCTCCGCGACCATGGCGCCGATCGCGCGTGAGAGCCGCCCGATTTCGTCCTCCGCACCGCCCTGGAGCACTTGTCGTGACAGGTCGCCTGCGGCTACTGCTTCGGCAAGCTCGGCGAGCGCGGCTGCGGGCGAGGTGATGCGATGCTCGATTGAGCGGCTCACGAGCACAAGCGCGCCGACCAGAGCTATGAGGACGACGACGGCGCCCGCCAGAAGCGCGAGCTGCGCACGGGCAATCGGCGCGCCGAGCGTTGCTTCGGCGCCATGCGCGACGAGACGCCAATGACTTCGATTCGCAACGGCTACGGCGCCTCGCTGCCGCGCATCGCCCGAGCCGAAGGCGACAATGTTGTCGTCTCCTGCGCGACGCAGATCCTGAGAAGTGAGTAATCGAAAGCGTTTACCGCCAGCGGAGCTCGCGATGATGTGCCCGACGGAATCGACGAGATCCACGCGGAGCGACGTGCCAACTCCGGCCTGAATGAGCGCCGAATCGACATTTGCGAGACCGAACTTCGCTTTCACAACGCCGACTCGTCGACCGTGATCGCGTACGGCTCGCGCGAGCTCGACCACGGTCTCGCCCGTTGCGGCGTCCTCTGTTGCGGTGGCCTCGCTCATCCCAGCCTTCCAGGCGATCTGCCACCAGTCCTCGTCGCTCTGCACGAAGTCGCTCGACGGCGAGGTCACGACGGCATTGTAGCCGTACTGATCGGTGAGCATCACCTCGGCGATGTCGAGCTTGGGCAGCAGGTCGAGGAGAAAGTACATCGCCGTGCTATCGACCTGCTGGGAGCGCGTTGCCTTGAAACGCTCCTCCAGCGCTGAAATGGTCATGAGTGGCAGCCCGCGACGACGCGAAACTTCCGTGCCCTTTTTCGCTGCATCAATCACCGAAGATTCCCAGGCGATCAAATCGACTTGTCGCAGTCTCTCAGCGAGCACACGATCGACGAGCAAAGCAGATCGGCGTGCGGCATCGGAAAGCACAGCGTTCTGCTGCTGCTTCATCGATTTCGACAGTGCGATGCTGCCAATCGATGTCACCGCCACGAGCAGCGCGATCGCGACGCCTCCAGTCGAGACGACGTAACGTCGTCTCAGAGAGCCGCCGCCCGCCCGGTCTGCGCTTTGGCGGAAATTTTTCCAGATCGTCATCGGCGAGATGCGCCTTTCGCGGTTGGCGATGCCATTCGGTTCCGCCTACATTGCCATATAGAAATCGCTTAACGCCTCAGCGACGGAACCGCGGATTTTCCGCGGAGTGCACCGTCTCGTCTCGACAATGACTGAAGTGACGCAATCCCCTCCGGATTCGGCCAACGAGCCCTCCGGCTACGATCCTGCCGTCGTCGAAAGAAAATGGCAGACCCGATGGGAAGAGCGGGGAACGAACCGCACCGACCTCGATGGCGGAGCGCGTCCGTTCTATGCCCTCATGATGTTCCCGTACCCGTCAGCGGAAGGGTTGCACGTTGGCAATCTCTTCGCGTTCACGGGCAACGACATCTATGGACGATTCCAGCGGCTGCAAGGGCACACGGTGTTCGAGCCGTTCGGCTACGACGCGTTCGGCATTCACTCGGAGAATTACGCTCTCAAAGTCGGCATCAATCCCGCGGAGCTGATACCGCGGAACATTGCCAATTTCCGCCGGCAGCTGAAGCGGGCCGGATTGATGATCGACTGGCGACACGAACTGTCGACCACCGATCCAGCGTACTACAAGTGGACGCAGTGGATCTTCCTTCAACTCCACAAGCGAGACTTGGCGTATCGCCAGCGGGCGGCCGTCAACTGGTGCCCGAAGGACAAAACGGTGCTCGCGAACGAGCAAGTCATCGCCGGTGCGTGCGAGCGGTGTGGCACCAAGGTGGAGCAGCGCTTTCTCGAGCAATGGTTTTTCCGCATCACCAAATACGCGGAGCGCCTGCTCGCGAATCTCGATTGGATCGACTGGTCGGAGAGCACGAAGACGGCGCAGCGGAACTGGATCGGCCGCTCCGAGGGGGCCGAGGTCGTGTTCCGAGTTCAGGATCTGCTCGAGATGGCTGCCGCGGCGACGGTCGGCTTGAACGTCATGGCGACGACGGCGGAGCTGAACGCGCTCGCGACCGATATCAAAGTTTTCACGACGCGCCCTGACACGATCTTCGGTGCGACATATCTCGTGCTCGCGCCCGAACACCCGCTGGTCGATGCGTTGACGACGGACGAGCAGCGAGAGGAGGTCAGGGCTTATCGAGCCAGAGCCGCGAAGCAGGACATCGTCACGCGCAAGGTGAGCAAGGAGAAGACGGGTGTCTTCACCGGCTCGTACGCGATCAATCCAGCAACCGGTCATCCGATTCCGATCTGGATCGCCGACTACGTGCTCATGGAGTATGGCACCGGCGCGATCATGGCCGTACCGGGTCACGACGAGCGCGATTTCGAGTTCGCTAAAACCTTCGGATTGCCGATCGTACGCGTCGTAGCACCGCGTACCGCGCAGGCAGCGCACGTCGATTCGCAGAATCGCGACGAGCATCCGCCGCTCGAGGAACCGTATCTCGATACAGAGAACGCGCATCTCGTCCATTCGCGTCAGTTCAACGGACTCTCGGTCGAGGCCGCGAAGCACGCGATTGTCGCATGGCTGGCGCAGCACGGGCATGCAAAGCCAATCGTGAACTACCGACTGCACGATTGGTGTGTCTCGCGGCAGCGCTACTGGGGTCCGCCGATCCCGATCATCTATTGCGAGACGTGCAAAGCGGTACCGGTGCCGGAGAAGGACCTTCCGGTCGAGTTGCCTAACGTGGAAGACTTCCGACCGGACGACTCGGGGGTCTCGCCCCTGGCCCGTGTCGAATCCTGGTATCGCGTGCCGTGCCCGAAGTGCGGCGAGCCGGCACGTCGCGAGACCGACGTCTCGGACACCTTCCTCGACAGCGCCTGGTACTTCCTGCGCTATCCGAGCAGCGACGACTCGGACCGGCCGTTCGATGCGCGCACCACGAAGAAGTGGCTACCCGTGAACTCGTACATCGGCGGCAACGAGCACGCCGTGCTTCACCTGCTCTATTCGCGATTCGTGACGATGGTCCTCTACGACGCGGGGGAGCTCGAGTTCGAGGAGCCGTACACGAAATTCCGCGCTCATGGGTTGATCATCCGTGAGGGCGCGAAGATGTCGAAGAGCCGCGGTAACGTGGTGAACCCCGACGAGTACATCGAGCGTTGGGGAGCGGATTCGTTCCGGACATACCTCATGTTCCTTGGGCCTTACGAGGAGGGTGGGGACTTCCGCGATCAAAGCATCGCCGGCGTTAGGCGCTTCCTGGATCGATTGTGGACGAGCACCCAAGACGCTCGGCGGAAGGGCTCACCTGACGAGCCGGTGATGCGCAAGCTGCATCAAACGATTCGCAAGGTCGGAGACGACATACCTCGTCTGCAGTACAACACCGCGATCGCGGCGATGATGGAGTACATGAACGTGTTGCGCGCAAAGGAGCGTACACCGCATGTGGATGAGGTCACGCCACTCGTGCAGCTCGTATCGCCGTTCGCGCCCCACATTGCCGAGGAGCTGTGGGAACGGTTAGGCGAACGCGGTAGCATCTTCGACGCCGGCTGGCCGAGCTTCGACCCGACGCTCGCGGCGGAGGAGCTTGTCACGATCGCGGTTCAGGTCAACGGGAAGCTCCGCGGTACGATTCGTCTCGCGCCGGACATGGGAGAAGAAGACGCGATCGCAGCGGCGCTGGCGGATCCGGGAATTGCGAAGTTCGTTCCAGGTCAGCCCAAAAGGGTTGTCTACAGACCCGGGCGAATTCTCAGTCTCACTGTCTGAACAGGGACAGTAAATGGCGACGGGGGACGACGGATTCGGAACGAAGCGCTGAATGGGAGTAGGTGTAGAGTCCTCGCTGCGCTCGAATGACGCCGTCCCCCGTCTCCCGTTCCTCAGAAGGTGATCCCGAACGTTATCGGGATCGTCACGAACGACGGCCCCTGCGCCAGCGCGAAGTGAACACGTGCTTCGGCGAACGCCCCGACTCCGGTCAACGGAATCGTTAGGCCTGTCCCGAAGTTGAAACCCGCGCTGTTCCCCTGATCGGCGATGTGATACAACCCCATTCCACCGATGACATATGGATGCGCCATGGAACCAGGCGAGTGATACACCACGTTCACGAGGAAGCCCACCGCATTGGCGTTACTCGTGACCGCGTTCTTGTCATGCGCGAAATATTGATAGAGCACCTCGCCGCGAAGGCCGAGTGGCTCACTCGGAACGCGGAACTCTGCCATGCCGTTGATATTGAATCCCGGCTGGCGGTCTTTCGCGATGCCGCCCGCGGGGATACTGATCCCGCCGCCGATGCCCAGCACCGGTAGCGGCATGGTCTGCGCACCAGCCGCCTGTCCGGCGGCCACGCGCGAGCTCGAGATCGACACAAGGACAGCGACGAGAATCAGAAATCTGCGCATAGGAGAAGGGGAGGGGTCAAGCGCCGCAGCAACTGCAAGGACAGATCCACGTGAGGAGACACGCTAGTCCAACGTTCCCCGCACTTACACGAGTCGGCTTATCCATTCGCCGACAAAATAACCGACGACGGCGACGCCCAGGCCGACCACGAACATATCGAGACCCGAGCGGAACACGCTCCGCCCGGTGAAAATCGAGCGCGCCGCGCCGACGAGAAAATGCGAGAGCATCGACAACACGAGTGCAATCACGACTGCGGTCGCACCAGTCCAGATCAGAAATGAGAAAACAGGAATGAACGCGCCAACCGCGGTCGCAGTACCTGTCACCCATCCTTCGCGCAACGGTGACATGTGCGGCTCGCCGATTCCGAGCTCCTCCTGCACCTGCTCCTCGAGCATGCGCTGCGGATTCGCCATGACTTCCGTCGCCAGTGCGTGCGCGCTCTCCGGGCTCATTCCCTTTGTTTCGTAAATAAGCGCGAGCTCGTCGCGCTCGACTTCGGGCATCAACGCGATCTCGTCGCGCTCCATCGCGATCTCGTTCGCGTAGACTTCCTGCTCGCTCTTCGCCGCCAGATAGCCGCTCGAGCCCATCGACAGTGCGTCAGCGATCAGACCCGCGACGCCGGCGACGACCACGGTATGGTGGGCTTGTGCGGCCGACGCGCCGATCACTCCGGCAACCAATCCGAAGTTTGCCGTGAGGCCGTCGTTGAAACCGTACACGACATTGCGGAGGAAGCCGCCCGATTCCGTCCGATGCCACGGCTCGCTCTTTCGCCCCGAGATCTCGCTGAGCGTTGACGCGTGCTCGGCGGATTCGCGGGCCAAAGTCAGCGCCTCGCCATGTCCCGCAACGTCGCGCGCCGTTGTGCGATGCATGTCGAGGTAGGCCCTGACTTCGCGACCTTCCTCCGCGAGCAGCATTGGGAGAAGAAAGCCCGGTCCGAGGATACGCCCCAGCATGGCCAAGAGACGGGTCCGCGCGCTGGGACGAAACTGCCTAACGGGCCGGCCATGCTCGGCGAGCAACTTCGACCAGATCTCGAGGTGACGGTCCTCGACCTCTGCCAAGCGACGATAGAGGTCCTTTTTCTTCGGGTCTGGCTCTGCCTCGGAGAGCAATCGATAGAGATAGGCCGCATCGGCCTCATCCTGCCAATGATGCTCGAATGCCTCGAGATCGGGCTTCGTCGACGAGTGTTCGAGGGAGTCGGAACTGTGGACGGTCATGGACGTAAGGGAACGCACTACAACAAGCTAATTCACCCCGGGGAAACCCTGCCGGGCTAGTCGAGTGTCTGATCAGGTGGACGCAGCACAAAACATCGTACCTGAGGTCGTATGCGACTCCACTCCATGGTGACGCCGGCGTTGGTCTTGGCGGCTTCGACTCTCGCTGTTCCAACATTCGCGCAAAGCACCCGCATCTACTCGACGCCGCGTGCCGGAGTCCTACGTGGAGGCGATGACGACCAGCCCCGCGCAGTTCTTGGACTAACCACGTCCGGTTCCAGCAGCACGCGCGATACGCTGGGTCTTCTCGTCACCGCCGTGGCATCCAAAGGTCCGGCAGATCGAGCCGGGATCGAGGAAGGCGATCGCATCGCCTCGATCAACGGTGTGAGTCTGCGTGTTGCGCCAGGGGACGCCGACGATTCAGACGTGAGCGGCGCGATGACCCGCCGTCTAACGCGTGAGTTGGCTCGTGTGCGGCCCGGTGACGAGGTGGACCTGCGCGTCTACTCCAGTGGCTCGACGCACACTGTCCGCGTCCGAACGGCGGATTCGGACTCACTATACGGCCGTCGGCGGATCGCCCGCACCGACCTCGAGGACCGACCAACACTCGGCCTTGGGATCGCCTCGACCGGCAGTCGGCGCGACAGTTTGGGCGTCCTCGTTATGTTCGTCGACGATTCCGGACCGGCGGGGCGCGCGGGTATCGAGGAGGGCAATCGCCTCGCCGAGATCAATGGCGTCGATCTTCGAGTTGGACGCGACGACTCAGGCGACGATTTCATGGGAAACGTGCGCGTGCGCCGACTCCAGCGCGAAGTCGCCAGGCTCCGTCCTGGCGACGATGTCGACCTTCGTGTGTACGCCAACGGCCGCTATCACACCGTGAGGCTTCGTGCCGCTCGCGCCGCCGACCTTCCGCGCCGGAGCCGCACAATCATGCTCAACGGCGATGGGATGACGATGATGCCAGGCATGATGCCGCTCAACCTCGACGGCCTCATGATGGGTGACCAAGTTCGTCGTTCACTCGAGCGCGCAATGCAGGGCGCTGGTCGGGCGCTCGAAGGCGTTGGTCGGGGACTCTCACGTTCGTTCGAGTTGCAAGATGATGTCGATGAAGATCGCGCGCCTCGACCGCGGCGAGTGGAACCGATCGAGCCAGTTCACGTCGAGCCGCTCGAGCCGAGCCGCCTTCGCCGACTTGCGCCGGCCAAAGCTCCCTACGCCACGGCGCTCCTACGCGAGCCCGGAACCGATAGCGATGCCATGAGCGTGGCCATGCGGGAGAAGAACAAAGGCGCTGCGCTCGATATCGCCGGTTTGCGAATGGTGCCAGTTGGTACCGAGCTCGCGAGTTATCTGGGCAAGGGGAGCGAGCGCGGTTTGCTGGTGGTCGCCGTGCCGACGTGGGCGCAGGGCGCGGTACGCGCGGGAGATGTCGTTCTCGCTGTGGATGGTGAGCCAGTGCGATCTGACGAGACTTCCGATGAGGTGCGCATTGCGCTGCCGCGAGGGCGCGACGCGCAACTCGACATTCTTCGCGACAGCGTGCACCATTCCGTAACTCTTCCCGCCCGTCGTTAGAGAGCTGTCGTCCTCAGGAGCGTCAGCGACGAGGATCTGCTTTCAACGACGGGAAAGCAGATCCTTCGCTTCGCTCAGGATGACGAGACGTTATTGCTCTATTGCCACCCTCTGCATCATCGGGGCTGTCTGCGGGCGCGCACAGCAATCGCCCGCACCCGCGACTGCCGTCGCGCCTGGCGTCGAAGTCCTCTTCTCCGACTCGCTTCATCTCATTCGCGGAAAACGAGTCGGATTGATCACCAATCAGAGTGGACGCGATCGCCGCGGCACGAGCACGATTGACCTGCTTTATCACGCGCCTGGCGTGCGCCTAACGGCGCTGTTCGGCCCCGAGCACGGACTCCGCGGCGTGGCCCAGGCCGGCGAATCGGTCTCCTCTGCAATCGACTCTGCTACAGGCGTGAAGATTTACTCATTGTATGGCGATACCCGTGTGCCGACGGCGGACATGCTGCGTGACGTGGACGTGGTCGTGTACGACATCCAGGACGTGGGCGCTCGCGTCTACACCTACGAGTGGACAATGGCGCTGTCGGCAGAGGCGGTTACCAAGCTTGGCAAGAAGTTCATCGTGCTGGATCGGCCGAATCCGATTCGAGGCGATCGTGTCGAGGGAAATGTCCTCGATCCTCGCTTCCGATCATTTGTCGGGCAGTTTCCCGTCGCCTTACGATATGGCCTGACCCCCGGCGAATTGCTGCGCTACCTCGTGGGCACGGGCCAGGTCACGGCTGACATCTCGGTCGTGCCGATGCGCGGTTGGCGGCGCCCGATGTGGTGGGACGAAACGAAGATTCCATGGGTGAATCCATCGCCTAACCTTCGCACTCTGGACGCAACGCTGCTGTATCCGGGCACGGTGCTCTTCGAGGGGACGAATGCGACAGAAGGCCGAGGGACAGACAAACCATTTCAACTGATTGGTGCCGATTGGCTCACGGACGCCGGGGCAATTGCGCGCGAGATGAATGCGCTTGCTCTCCCAGGGGTTCACTTCGATTCGACGTCTCGCACCATCGAAGGAGGTGGTGGCTACAAGTTCGGCGGCAAGACGATCCCGATGATCGACATCTCGGTCACGGACCGAAACGTGGTGCGGCCGGTGGACGTGGGCGTGCGGTTGCTGCGCGCGATCTACCTTCGCCATCACGCCGAGTGGCGATGGGGCGCGTCGATCGATCGCCTCGCCGGCACCGACGAGTTGCGCCGCGCCGTCGAAGAAGGCACAATCGACACGTTGCTGGGAACATGGGCTCGTGAGGCGGGCGAGTGGCAGAACCAGACGCGTCGGTATTGGATCTATTGAGGTACTGGCGCCGCGCCGGTTGCATCGCGGAGGATTTCGATATGCTGTCTCATCGATCGTGCATCTATCTCGGAGTCGTGCTCGCCCTGATCGGGTGTGGATCGCCGGCGCCCATTCGGCAAGCCGGCGGAACGCCTTACGACTCCACGAACGTAGAGCAGCTTTCCTCGGGCGTCGTACATCGACGCCTCGTTGCCAATCAAGGTCCATTCACGATCAACGTCGTCGAGGTGGATCTTCACCGTAAGGACATCGCGATCGCCGCGATGCGCGCTTTCGACTCATTGCGCGGACGTGAGTTGACGAGCGCGATGGTGGCCCGCCGCGATGCTGCAGGCACAGCCGTCATTGCCGCGGTGAACGCGGACTTCTTCAATCTCAAGACAGGCGAGAACGAGAACAACCAGGTAGTCGACGGCGTTGTGGTGAAGGGCGTGCCGATCACCGATTCACCATATGATTCGCTTCACACAGTTCATTCGCAGTTCGGCATGACTTGCGACGGTCATCCCGTGATCGACCGCTTCGTGTTCGCCGGGTCAGTGCTCACGCCGCCGCCAGCACGGGCCATCTTGCCGCTCGACGCGGTCAACTTTCATCCGCGCAAGGACGCGACGGTGCTCTACACCGCTGCCTACGGCGTGACGCCCGCCGACTCTGGAGGCAGCCTAACGGTTGAAGTCCCGCTTCGGATTGTTGCACAGCGTGGCGACACCATACAGCTGCAGCCCACCGGTGCTCCACATGCGGGTGGCGGGACGACGATCCATTCCGGTGACGCCGTACTCGCGGGAAGTGGCGCGAGTGCCGAGGTGATACGTCGGCTTGCCGGCTCCTTCGGCACCACGACGCAACTGCGCATAGTCGCCGGCTTTACGCCGCGGCGCGGCCATCTCTGCACGCTG
>DATEGN010000616.1:0-2695 GCA_035280125.1 Gemmatimonadaceae bacterium
TCCTGCGCAACCACGACGAGCTCACGCTCGAGATGGTGACCGACCGCGAGCGCGACTACATGTACCGGATCTTCGCCGTACGCTCGATTCCGAATACGAGAACCGGATCTTTCTCGCCGAGGCGAACCAGTGGCCGACCGACGTGAGGACATATTTCGGGAATTCCGACGAGTGCCACATGGCATTTCACTTTCCGGTGATGCCGCGCATGTACATGGCGCTGCGCAAGGAAGATCGCACGCCGATCGTGGACATCATGCGGCAAACGCCCGCGATTCCCGAGGACTGCCAGTGGGCGATCTTCCTGCGCAACCACGACGAGCTCACGCTCGAGATGGTGACCGACGAAGAGCGCGACTACATGTACAAGGAATACGCGCGTGAATCCCGAATGCGGATCAATGTCGGGATTCGCCGCCGCCTCGCCCCACTCATGGATAATGGTCGCCGGCAGATCGAGATCATGAGTGCGCTGCTGATGTCGATGCCCGGAACGCCGGTCATCTACTACGGCGACGAGATCGGCATGGGCGACAACGTGTACCTCGGCGACCGGAATGGCGTGCGTACACCAATGCAGTGGTCCACGGATCGCAACGCTGGTTTTTCCGACGCGGACAACGCGGCGCTGTACAGTCCCGTGATCGTCGATCCGCCGTACGGTTATCAGGGCATCAATGTCACGGCGCAGGAGCGGACGTCGACGTCGTTGCTGCGCTGGATGCGACGACTGATCGCCGTGCGTCGCGAGTTCAAGGCGTTCGGACGTGGGACCTGGGAGCCGCTTCATCCCGACAATCGGCGCGTGCTCGTGTTTCTGCGCCGCTACAAGGATGAGATGATTCTGTGCGTGAACAATCTCTCACGCTTTGCGCAGTATGTAGAGCTGGACCTGCGCGAGTTTCTGGGCATGGTGCCGCTGGAATTGTACAGCAAGAATACCTTTCCGCCGATCGGCGAGCTGCCGTATCTGCTGACCATGGGTCCGCACAACTTTCTGTGGTTCCGACTCACGCCGCCGGAGCAAGCGAAGCAATATGCAAGAAGTTAGATGCGAGGATAGGCAAGCCTCTCCTACGCACACTGCAGGACAGCATCGATGAGCGAAGCGAGCAACGAGGAGCAGCATAACGTGAATCGGCCACCTCCGTCCGGTACCTCGGAGCTGCGTGTACGATCGATCGCCGATGCACTATCGCCTAACGGCTTGGCAAAACTTGGCACGGCCGAACTCGCGGAGTTTCTCTCATCGAAGCGTTGGTTCGGGGCGAAGGCGGGGAAGCCGTCATCGGTACGCGTGCGTGACGTCATCGCGCTGCCGTGGGAAGGTGGACGATTCGCGATCGCGCGGCTCGAGGTGGTTACCGAGAGCGGCGCAAAAATGTACCAACTTCCGCTCTGCGTGCGGCGCAACGAGGAGCTCGGCGATCGCAAACCCAAAAGTGTGCTCGCGCGCGTCGTCGCCGATGAGGGGGAGGGCTGCCTCTTTGACGCGATCGAGGATGGCGCCTTCCTGCGTGCCCTTGCCGACGGCATCGGTCGCGATGGAGAATTTGGAAATGGGCGCTCGCGCTGGGTCATCGAGTCGCTGAGTGCGGTGCCGCTGGTCGTGCCACCCACCTCGGACATTCGCGTCGGATCGGTGGAGCAGAGCAACACATCGGTCATCTTCGGCGAACAGGCAATTCTCAAGTTGTTTCGTAGACTCGAAACAGGCCCGAATCCTGACGTCGAGCTGACGCGCTTTCTCACGATCGACGCGGAGTTTCCGCATACACCATCACTGCTTGGCGTCATTCACTTCGACGATGCCGGCACGCTGACGGTCGCGGGCATGCTGCAGGAGTATCTCGCGAAATCCGTCGACGCGTGGGCGTACGCGCTCGAGAAGTCGCGGCCGTACTTCCAGGCGCCCAGGGAGCGCGAGGTCGCGAATCCGTTCCTCGGCGATGCGTCGCGATTGGGGGTCGTGACGCGCGCGTTGCACGAGGCGCTCGCGACGGGAACGGGTCTCGATCTCGCGCCGGAGCCGGCGAACACCGCGCTCGTCGAAGCATGGGCGGCTCGGGCCAAACAGTGGGTGCGCGATGGACTGTGGTTGCTCGACCGGCAGCTCCGCGCGCGGGCACTACCAAAGACGAACGCACCCGAAGCGGAGGCGCTGTCCAAGCGCGCCGATCGCTATGTTGGCGAGGTTGATGAAATACTGAACTCGATTCGCGGCGACGCGGGTCTCGCGATTCGCATCCATGGTGACTACCACCTCGGCCAGGTACTGCGCACGGCACGCGACGATTTCATGATCATCGACTTCGAGGGGGAGCCGGCGCGCTCGCTCGCGGAGCGACGCGAGAAGGCGAGCCCGTTGCGTGACGTCGCGGGCATGCTGCGCTCCTTCGCCTACGCATCGGCCACGCTCGGCATGGAAGCCAAATCGCTCGATGTGGGTACGCGCGAGCTTCGCATTGGCCGCTGGGAGCGCGACACGCGCGACGCGTTCATGCGCGGCTACCTCGGTGCCGACGAGAAGACGAGCGGCTTTCTTCCATCGGATCCGGCCCATACGCGCGCCTTACTCAAGTTGTTCGAGACGGAGAAGGCGTTCTACGAGCTCGTGTACGAGCTCAACAACCGCCCAACGTGGGCGTGGGTGCCTCTCCGCGGCGTGGCGAAGCTCCTGGCCGGCGGACCCGCG
>DATEGN010000617.1:0-2769 GCA_035280125.1 Gemmatimonadaceae bacterium
CTTCGCTTGCTCGGCGGTGTTCATCTGCCGGTGCGTCGTCGACGCCGGGTGACAGGCGAGCGACTTCGAGTCACCGAGGTTCACGACGCGCTTGATGAGCGACAGCGCATTGTAGAAGCGCGTTCCCGCGGCGAAGCCGCCACGGATACCGAATGTCATGATCGAGCACGCCCGACCACCGAGATATTTTTGCGTGAGTGGGTAGTACCGGCTCTCGGGAAACCCGGCATAATTGATCCACTCGACACGCGGGTCGTCGCGCAGGAACTCCGCTACGCGGCGAGCATTCTCAACGTGGCGATCCATGCGAACCGCTACCGATTCGATGCCCTGCAACAGCAGGAACGCATTCATCGGCGAAAGGACGGAGCCGAGCGTACGCTGATAGACGCTGCGACAGCGACCGATGTACGCGGCATCGCCAAAATGGTCGGTATACACCAGATCGTGATACGATGGATCCGGCTGACTGAACATTGGAAAGCGACCCGCGTGCTTTGCCCACGGGAATTTCCCGCTGTCGACGATGACGCCGCCCATCGTCGTTCCGTGCCCACCCATGAACTTCGTGAGCGAGTGCACAACGATATCGGCGCCGAACTCGATCGGCCGAAGAAGAATCGGCGTTGGTACAGTGTTGTCGACGATGAGTGGAATTCCGCGCGCGTGCGCAACGGTGGCAAGCGCCTCAACGTCACAGATGTTGCCTGCCGGGTTACCCACGCTCTCGCAATAGACCGCGCGCGTATCGTCATCGATGAGCGCGGCGATTGCTTCCGGACTGTCGTCCGACGCGAAACGCACGCTGATGCCCATCGTGGGTAGCACATGAGCGAAGAGCGTGTACGTGGTGCCGTAAAGCTGTGGCACGGACACGATGTTCGTGCCCGGCATCGCGACATTGAGCGTCGCGAAGTGCATCGCCGCCTGACCCGAGCTCACGCAGAGTGCCTGTCGCCCGCCCTCCATGGCCGCTACGCGGCGCTCGAGCACCTCGGTCGTCGGATTACTGATGCGTGAGTAGCGGTAGCCCTCGACTTCGAGATTGAACAGCGCCGCTGCGTGCTCTGCACTTTCAAACTCGTAGGCCACCGACTGATAGATCGGGACGGCCGTAGTCGGCGCGTTCTCGGCTGCCGTGTAACCGTGGTGCAGCGCGATGGTTTCTCGACGCATCAGAGGCTGAGTGCTTCGCGGACACCGATCGGCCACGTGTCGACGTCCAGACCATGCGTCGCGAACAGGGCGATCGTCAGGCGATCCAACCCGAATGCCGAGCAGGCCGTATGCGCCACCTCGCCGTCATCCGTTCGAAGACCCCAGGTCGTGCCGAAATGGTCCTGATGATAGTTGAAGCTCATGCAGGCCGTCGGCGCTTCCTCGGAGTTCACGGGGATGAGCAGCTCGAACTTGAGTGCTTGCTCAACCTGATTCGCGGCCATGAGCTTTCCGGCGCGACCGAAGAACGGGTCACTCGCCGGCGCGAGTGTAAAGGGAACCTCGAGCAGATTCGCCAGTGTCTCCGCGATCCCCTTCCAGTACTCCCGAAAAGCGACAGCGGTTTCCGGTGCACCGATGCAGACATATTCGCGCATGCGAAAGGCCTGCATGCGGCCAAGCTCAGCCGAGGCTTCGCGACGGAAGCAGTAGGATTCGACATCGACGATGACACCGCTCCGCGCCACGTCGCCGCGTGCGGCAACGATCGGGTACACCTGGTAGCACGCGGCTGGCGTGAGAACGAGATCAGTGGCCTCTAAACCGTCTACCCACTCGCGCCCTGCCGTCCGACCCTCGACCAGAGAGCGAATGCCGAGTTCGGTCCCGGTGAGTGAGCACACGCAGCCCAGAAGGTGAGGAAAGCTCTTGAGGTAACCAGACTTTTCGAGCAGTGCCCGACTCATGACCGGCGGGAAGCGGAGCACCTCTGCTCCTGCCGGCCGGTACTGCGTGATGAGCGTTGTTAAACCGGCAAGGACATCCTCGAACAGCCCCGTACGCCCCTGTACGCCATTTGCCGCCGTTGGCTGCAGGATCGTCGACGTGATTGCCGCGAGGCGCTCCGTGGAAATTTGAGTGCTCGTCATCTCAGTCCCTCACACGTGCCGGCACATCGAAGAGCAGCAGCGAGCTGGCCGCGCCGGCGAGAATGCGTTCGTTGTTGATCATGATCGACGACGACAACACGTCGCGCAGATTGCGAGCGACGCTGAACTCGCCGTCGTTGCGATAGCCCGAGAGTCCACAGGCCTGCAGCGCGTGCATTACCGTCTCGATCGCGAGCTCCGATGAGTTGACCTTCAACAGGTTGATGCCAGCCTGAAAGTCGATGGCCTCGAGACGCTCAGGTTCCAGCGCGGCTTTTTCATAGCTCGCCACGGCGGCGGCGATCGTCCCGCGGAGCGCACGCAACGACATCATTGCGCGCGTGAGATGGGAAGCGCCGGGCGCCGCTTGGGCCGTGCTCCCTTGCGCGGCGCCCTTTCGCACGAAACGACGAGCGTGGGCGACCGCTCCGGCCGCAATGCCGCACCATACGCCGCTCCAGGTGAGATGCGCGATCGGGACCATGCTTTGAGGGTGAACGCGCTCATACGACTGTGGTATGATCTGCTCGACACCGGCGCTGCCCCGCAGCGTGAACCCCGTGCTGCACGTGCCGCGCATGCCCATCGTGTCCCATTCCTTGATCTTCTCGAGCTGGTAGTCGCCCTTGACGAAGGACACGAGGACCTGGTCGGACGGGGCGGAATCCGGCGCGCGGCGCGC
>DATEGN010000618.1:0-4314 GCA_035280125.1 Gemmatimonadaceae bacterium
GAACAGATCACGCATCTGGGACTGGAGTATTACCAGTCGTAGCGAGGGAAACTGCCATGGGCACGAGTCGGCACAGCTGGGGACGTGCGGCTGGAATCACCGCCGCGATCGTCGCGGCGAGCATGATCGCGAGCGGTTGCGATCGATCGGAAGCGAGGCAGCGCGAGATGTATTACATGACGAAGGATTACTCCTTCGTCATCACGCCGTCCGAGGCGCCTCCGCACGCACGCGACGACATCACGTACAAGATCTTCATTCGCGATCGTGATACGCGCGAACCGATCCAGAATGGCGAAGGGCAGATTTATGCCAACAACAAGGAGGGCGCGCATACGTGGGACGGCTTCACGTATGGCCCGGAGGTCGGCACATACCGCGGCAAGTTGAACTTCATCACCTCCGGTCTGTGGGCCGTTGGCTTTCGCTTTCGCCGCGACTCGCTGCATCCACTCCAGAAGCAGGAATGGATGCAGGATGTGCTCAACGAACGACCAGATTCGATTTCGAAGTGAGTCGGCTCGCGACTCCCAACAAACTTGCTGCGAGCGCCGGCGAGCAGCGCTGTTTAGCCTAACGCGAACCTGATGCGGCACTTCTATCGCAGTCATCGACCGCCGGCGGAGGTGCTGGCCGCCGCGGATACTTTCTTTCCAGGCATCGGTCTCGCGCAAGCCGCGACCGCACCGCGCGCGCGCACCTTTTCCGGCGCGCTCGGCGTCGCGCGGTTGACGGTGCGCGCCGAAGGCGGGCACTACACCTTCGTCGAAGTCGAGACTGACCAGATGGGGGAGAGTCGGTTGGATCGCAACGTGAAGAAGTTCTTCGTATCAGTGCACCGCGCCGAGGATCCGAGTCACGCATTGGACGCGTCGTACTGATGGCGACTCGCGTCCCGCCGGGCGGCAAGCGAGCGGCACGAAGCGGCAAGCGCCACGATCCGGCGTATCCAGCGGGCCTCACGCGCGAGCAGGTGCTCGAGTTGTACTACTGGATGCGGCTCACGCGGACACTCGAGGAGCGTCTCGTCGCGCTCCACCGGCAGACGAAAGTTGTCGGCGGGCTCTTCCGCTCGTTAGGCCAGGAGGCGGATGCGGTCGGGAGCGCATTCGCACTCCGCCCGGAAGACGTGCTCTCGCCTCTCATCCGCAACCTTGGCTCGATGCTCGTCAAGGGCGCGACCCCGGTCGAGATTCTACGTCAGTACATGGCGAAGGGTGACTCACCGACACGCGGACGAGAGCTCAATATTCATTTTGGAGACACGGCGCGCGGTTTTATCGGGCAGATTTCACCGTTGGGTGACATGGTGCCCGTCATGGCCGGCGTGACCTTGAGCTTCAAGATGCGCGGAGAAAAGCGCGTTGGGCTCGTCTATGTCGGCGACGGCGCCACGTCGACTGGTGCGTTTCACGAGGGCATCAACTTCGCCGCGGTGCAAGGCTGTCCGCTCGTTCTCGTCGTCGAGAACAACGGCTATGCGTATTCGACGCCGACGCGCAAGCAGACGCTGGCCAAGCGGTTCGTCGATAAGGCCATTGGATATGGCATTCCCGGCGAGCAGGCAGATGGGAATGACGTCATCGCGACATACGAAGTTACTAAACGCGCGGTGGATCGAGCGCGTCGAGGCGAGGGCGTCTCGCTCGTCGAGCTGATCACGTATCGCCGTAAGGGACACGCCGAGCACGATAATCAGTCCTATGTTCCGTCAGGCGAAATAGATCGCTGGGCGAAAGAGAACGACCCGATTGACCGCTATCTGGCGCGGCTGCGCGGCGAATTTGGATTTGCCGGCGAGGAGCTCGATGCGGTCGACGAACGGGTGCGACGGGAGGTCGACGATGCCACGGACATCGCCGAGCGATCCGCGGCGCCGGAACCGCTCGACGCACTCGTCGGGATCTATGCCTCACCTCCGGTCGAGCGTCCGCTCTGGTTCAGGATCGATAGGCAAGCCGCCGTCGAGTCGAGCGAGCGCGCCGAAGGCTGGGGTACCTTTCCGGCGTCCAACGGCAGTGGGAGCGTAGGCCAGGCCGCGCGCGAGAACGACTGATGGCGGAAATCACATACCTCGAAGCCATTCGTGAGGCGCTCTTCGAGGAAATGGAGCGCGACGCCGAGGTCTTTTGCCTCGGGGAGGACATCGCAGCATACGGAGGCGCTTTCAAGGTCACCGAAGGATTGTCACAGCGCTTTGGCGAGCAGCGGGTGATCGACACGCCGATCTCCGAGGTCGGCATCGTCGGCGCGGCGGCGGGTGCGGCACACATGGGTATGAGGCCTGTAGTCGAGATGCAGTTCATCGACTTCATCGCCAACGCTTACGACATGCTCACGAACTACGTCGCCACCGCGCGTTATCGAGCGAATTTGCCGTGCCCGATGGTCGTGCGAGGTCCAAGCGGTGGCTATGTGCGCGGCGGCCCATTTCACTCGCAGAATCCCGAGGCGGGATTCATTCACACGCCAGGATTGAAGGTCGTCTATCCAGCGACGGCGGAGGATGCAAAGGGCCTTCTGAAATCGGCGATTCGCGACGACGACTGTGTGCTCTTCTTCGAGCACAAGTATCTCTATCGGCGGATCAAGGGCACGATGCCGGCGGGCGATTACGTCGTCCCAATCGGCAAAGCACGGCTCGCGCGCGAGGGCCGCGATCTCTCGATCATTACCTACGCCGCGACAGTCTGGAAGGCGCTCGAAGCAGCCGAGCAACTCGAAAGAGATGACGGTCTTTCTGTCGAGATCGTTGATCTGCGTTCACTGAGTCCTCTCGATGACGAAGCGATCCAGTCGACAACAAAAAAGACCAATCGGGTCCTCGTGCTGCACGAGGACACCCGAACCGGCGGAATAGCCGGCGAGATCACGGCACGGATCAATGAAAGTTGCTTCGCGTGGCTCGACGCGCCGGTGTTGCGGGTAACGGCGCACGATGTGCCCCTGCCGTACGCGCCTCAGCTCGAGGACTTCGTTCTTCCGCAGACGAGTGATATCGTCAGTGCGGCCCGCGCCCTCGCGGCTTATTGAAGATGGCCGAGCAGGAGACACAGCCGAGGCCGTGGGCTTATGTTGGTGTGGGATGTTTGACGGCCGTCATTGGCTTGGTTGGCGGCGGTATGATCGCGGTGCTGGTAGCGAAGATTGTCGGTGCCATTCGCGGGTGTGCGCCGGACCAGGAGACGGGTGCGCCATGCGGTTGGTCGACGTACTGGACTTGGGGAGCGTGGGCAGGGTTGCTGCTGTTTCCGACGGTCGTGTTATGGCGAATGCGACGAGCGGAGCGGCGGGAATCGACGTCCGGCAACAATGAAACGGGGTGATCAGCGGTGGCTCGCGTAGATGTGGTAATGCCCCAAATGGGGGAATCGATCGCGGAGGGGACGCTCTCGCGCTGGCTGAAGAAGGTTGGCGACGAGGTCAAGCGAGACGAGCCGATCTTCGAGATCTCAACGGACAAGGTGGACGCGGAGATCCCGTCGCCGTCGAACGGTGTGCTGGCCGAGATTCTCGTGACCGAGGGTCAAACGGTGCCGGTGCAGACGGTCGTCGCGCGTCTCGAAACGGAAAAGGGAGCTGCGGTCGGCGGGACGAGTGCGCCGTCGACAGGGGCGACCGCTGCGCCGTCTCCGGCGCCGGCAATGGCCGGTGGTGGGGCGCGCGGCGCTCCCGGAGGCGCGGGGGTCCCCCCCACCACACAAGGTAAGGCCGCCGCACCCGTGGCTCCGCATCCTTCTGCTGCACCGAGGACCGCTCCCCCGCAGCCGAACGGCGGGAACTCGCTGGAGGAGCGCCTGCGCACCAAATCCTCGCCACTCGTACGAAAAATCGCCGCCGAGCATGGGATCGAGCTGAGTGCGATGCAGGGGTCGGGGGTCGCGGGGCGTGTCACCAAGCGCGACATCCTCCAGTTCATCGAGTCTGGCGCCCAGCCAGCAGCCGCGACCCGTCCATCGATGTATGCGCCGACTGGTGTCGAGCAGCACGGTCCGACACCCGAGCCATGGGCTGGCGATCTCGTCGAGCCAATGACGCAGATTCGACGCCTAACGAGCGATCACATGGTCGCCGCGCGTCGCACCGCCGCTCACGTCACGTCGTTCTTCGAGATCGATCTCACGCGGGTCGCGCGCCTCCGCGCGAAGGCGCGCGCGGAGTTCGAGTCCAAGACCGGACAGAAGCTCACCTTTCTTCCGTTCATCATCAGAGTCGTGGTTGACGGATTGAAGCAGCATCCGGTGCTCAATGCGGCGGTCGCCGGCACCAACATCATTTACCGCAAGCAGTACAACATCGGCATCGCCGTTGCGC
>DATEGN010000619.1:0-22815 GCA_035280125.1 Gemmatimonadaceae bacterium
TCGTGGGTCGTGGATCGATCGACGATTCACGACCCACGATCCACGGCCTACCAGATCTTCACCCGCTCGTCCGGCGCCCGGTACATCTTGTCCCCCGGCTGCACGTTGAACGCCTTCATGAACACGTCGTTGTTCGTGAGCGGCACAAACGCGCGCGCCGTGCCCGGCGAGTGCGGGTTGGTCATGAGCTGATTGCGCAGAGCAGCGTCGCGGAACTTCGTGCGCCAGATCTGCCCGTATCCAAGGAAAAAGCGCTGGTCGGCGGTAAAGCCGTCGATCACTGGCGCCTCGTGACCGGCCAGCGAGATCCGGTACGCGCGATACGCCTGCGCGAGGCCGCTGTTGTCGCCGATGTTCTCGCCCATCGTTAGGCCCGGGTTGATGTGCAGGCCATCGATCTGGTCCAGTGCCGCGTATTCCGCCCCGAGCTTCTGGGTTCGCGCCTTGAACTGCTGCGCGTCGTCCGGGCTCCACCAGTCACGGAGGTTGCCGTAGCCGTCGGACTTGCTGCCCTGGTCGTCGAAGCCGTGGCCGATCTCGTGGCCGATCACCGCGGCGATCGCGCCATAGTTCGTCGCATCATCGGCGTCGACGTTGAAGAACGGCGGCTGCAGGATGGCGGCGGGGAAGACGATCTCGTTGTTGACCGAGTTGTAATACGCGTTCACGGTCTGCGGCGTCATCGTCCAACGGGTGCGGTCGGCAGGACGTCCGAGCTGACTCGTCATGTCGGCGTAACGGAATCGGGCCGCTCGCATCGCGTTGCCGAGCACGTCATGGTGCACGACCACGAGCTTCGAGTAGTCGCGCCACTTGTCGGGATACCCGATCTTCACCGTGAAGTGCGCGAGCTTCTCCTGCGCCTGTGTCTTGGTCGCCGGCGACATCCACTCGAGGCTGTCGATGCCTACCTTGTAGGCCGCGAGGATGTTGTTCACGAGCACGTCCATCCGCGCTTTCGCGGCGGGCTTGAAATATTGCTCAACATACAGTTTCCCCGCCGCCTCGCCCATCGTGCCTTCCACGACCGCGACGCCACGCTTCCAGCGCGGGCTCATCTCCTGCTGGCCGCTGAGAGTCTTGCCGCGGAACTCGAATCGCGCGTTTTGGAACGCGGCCGGTAGGTCGTCGGCGTAGTCGTCCAGCAGCTTGAACGTGAGGTACTCCCGCCAGGTCGACATCGGCGTTTTGGCGATGACGTCGTTCATCGCCTTCATATAGTCGGGCTGATTGACGATGACGTCCGTTGCCCTGCTCAGGCCCGCCGCCGTGAGGTACTCGCTCCAGCTGTAGGAGGGCGTCGTCGCCTCGAGCTGCGGCCGCGAGAACTTGTTATACGTCAGGTCGCGATTGCGGCTCTTGGCCCGGTCCCACTGCAGGGTCGCGATCTGCGTCTCGAGTGCAACGATGCGCGCCGCAGCACCCGCGGGATCGGCGACCACGCGCGCGGCGGTGCTGGTGGGATCCGGCTGATGAGCAAGTGTGAACAGCGTCTCGATGTACTTCGTATAGGCTGCCTTGACCGCGAGCGTCTTCTCATCCGTGCGGAGATAGTAATCGCGGTCCGGCATGCCGAGCCCGGATTGCCCGATCTGCACGATGTTCACTGCCGACTGCTTCGGGTCCTGACCGACGCGCACGCCAAATGGATTCGCGAGGCCGATGTGCGCGAACGTCGCGAACGCGCCCGGCAGCGCCTTCGGCGATTCCACCGTGGCGATCTCGTAGAGCGTCGACTCGAGCGGCCTGATGCCGAGTTGCTCGATGCGCGCGGAATCCATGTACGAGAGGTAGAGATCTCCGATCTTCCGCTTTTCGGAGCCAGCGGGCGCGTTGGACTTCGCCGCGTCTTCCACGATCTGGTGGATCGCGTCGCGGCTCTTGTCCGTGAGCTCGTTGAACGCGCCCCAGCTCGACGCATCGGCTGGAATCTGGGTACGCGCGAGCCAGGTGCCATTCACGAAGCGGAAGAAGTCGTCCTGTGGACGCACGGCGCGATCGAAGTTCGCGGTGTCGACGCCGAGCGCGCGAGACGCTACGGCTTGTTGCTGTTGCGCGACGGCCGGCCCCGCGAGCAATGAGCACGCGGCCGCGGCGAGCGGAAAGCGAAGATGAGAATGCATATGTCTTCGAGCTGGGTGTCGCTGGTAGGAAGACGCGAAGTCCCGGATGACTTACAGTTTAAACACTGTACGTGCGACAGAGCGGGTTCCCGGGTGATTCGATGACGGACGCGACCATGGCATCTGCCAGCGCCCCGTGTTACGCTACATCATGCCGAATTCATTGCGCTTTTACGCGAGCTGGCGCTGGACCGCTTTCCGAGCGGCCCAGTAGCGCACGTCCTCGTTCAGCGCTGATTACCAGGGTCGCTCGATATCGAGCGACCCTTCGCTTTTGCCGGCGCAAGATCGATGTCGAGCGGCCTCTCACCATTTGTGAAGGAGCTCGATCATGTCTTCAGATCTCGCCGACATTCAGCCATTCCAGCACGCGTCTCGTGGCCCCCGCCCGTCCACCGCGCTGCGACCTAACGACGTCATCCTCACCGGCGACCGGCCGACCGGCGTCCTCCACCTCGGCCATTACGCGGGTTCGTTGAGCACGCGCGTCGCCCTTCAAGGACGCTGCAGCCAGACCCTGCTCATCGCGGATCTGCAAGCGCTCACCGATTCGAGCGGGCGGGCGTCGCACGTTGCGTCGCACGTCGAACAAGTCGCGCTCGACTACCTCGCGGCTGGGATCGATCCATCGCTCACGACGATCGCCGTGCAATCGCGACTTCCAGCGTTGGCGGAGCTCACCGTGCTGTATCTCAACCTCGTAACTGTCGCGCGTCTCGAGCGGAATCCCACCGTGAAGGCGGAGATCGAGGCGCGCGGGTTCGAGCGCGACATTCCCGCCGGGTTTCTGTGTTATCCCGTGAGCCAGGCCGCCGACATCACGGGATTTCGAGCGACGGTCGTACCCGTAGGTGAAGACCAGCTCCCAATGATCGAGCAGACGAACGAGATCGCGCGGCGCGTGAATCGCATCGCCGACGCGGGTGTTTTGCCCCAGTGTCGCGCACTGCTCTCGTCGACGCCGAGGCTGCCCGGCATCGACGGCCGGAAGGCGAGCAAGTCGTTAGGTAACGCGATCGCGATCGGCGCTTCTGCCGCTGAGATATCGCGCGCGGTGCAGGCGATGTACACCGATCCCGGTCACGTGTATGCGTCGGAACCTGGGCGCGTCGACGGGAACGTCGTCTTCGCCTATCTCCGAGCGTTCGATCCCGATACTGACGGTGTGGCGGAGCTCGAGCGACAGTACGCGCACGGTGGGCTCGGCGATGTGGCGCTCAAGCGTCGTCTCGAGGACGTGCTTCAGCAGATCGTCGGCCCGATGCGCGAGCGACGAGCGCTGTTTGCCCGGGAGCTCGCCTTCGTGCGCGCTGTCCTTCGTGAAGGTACCGAGCGCGCCGACGCCGTGACGCGTGATACTCTGCAGCGGGTGCGATCAGCATTCGCCCTGGGCTAGTGCATCACCCTGTCTCGAGCGCGTCCAATGCACAGAAACTGAACATCTGGCGGCTATGGCGACACGGCAATAATAGGCAAATGCGAATCACAGTCCTGACGCTGCTGCCGGCATGGTCGCCCGACGGCCAGTGGCTGATCGACATCGGAATACAGCGGCGTACTCGATCTCGTGCGAGTGTCGGATGGCCTTCGACTGCCATTGAAGATTTCGGGCCTCCAGACAGCATGGAAGCCATGAGCATCTTCAAAACTCCATCACCAGCCATACGTCAATCGCGCGGCTTCAGAAAGTCGTCAAACGGCGGATAGCCGCGCATCAGGCGGTAAATCATGTCTGGGTGGTATGACGAATAGAATTGCGGCGCGCCAAGTTTACGGAGCGCCGCGAGCGCAGCCGCCTTGTCACCTAACGCAGCAAGAATGCGCACGCGATTGAATTGAGCCGCTTGGTGGTAGCCGTCGACTGACTTGATTGCCACGAGACGGCGCCTCGCGTCGGTGGTGTCACCGAGCATTGCCGAAGCCACTCCTCTGAGTGAGAGGGCGAAATCAGAACGGCTCGGCTGTGGCGTGGTGTCGAACACGCGCGCCAATTCGCGCCACTCGCTGAGATAGGCGAACAAACTCAGTTGCAGGTTGAGACGCTCAATCGGGGCAACAGTGTCGCCGACGGATCGCTCGAGATGGACAAGCGCGCGCTGAGCGATCGCACGTGCTTCGCCGGGATGACCATGTACCGCGAGCTCGAACAGCCCGCCGGCCGCAGCTAGTCCATAGCCGCGCCTCGGAACGATGCTGTCGGCCCACGTCTCAACCGCCTTGGCGTCGGCGAAGACGCCGTTCGCGTAAAGGACGCGAGGGATGTCTCCGTACTGGCGTCGCGCTCTGTCGTAACAGCGCCGCATGTCATCATCCCGTTCGATGACGTGGTACGCTCGACATAGTATCCAGTAGTAACCGCGAACGTTGCGCAGCGCGCCTGATTCCGGGTCGAGCGGCTCGAGCAGGCGCACCGTCTCATGGGGGCGTCCGACGAGCAGTGCAATCTCGCCCAATTCAAACGCCGCATAGGTTGAATGCGGAACAAGCTGCTGGCCGCTCATGGCAGCCTGATACGCAGCGTCATAGTCGCTGTGCGCGATTGCGACTCGCACATCAAACGCCGCTCCCTCATACGCACTCATTTTGTCGCGCATCTTCTCGACCTCGGCGATCACCGAGTCGCGCGCCGCAAAATCTTCCTTCACCTGAAACTGGCTGATCAATTTCAGCTGCGCGTACATGAATGTTGGATCGAGTCGGGCTGCCGCCAGAAGATGCGCGACCGACGCTGGCCGATTGGTTTCGTAGGTCTGGGTGCCAAGCAGAAACTCCTCGTAAGCCTCGTATTTGGGCGGAACACGGCCCGCCGTCACAATTGAGGAGTCGAAGTACGGCACGAGCGCGCCAGTAACTCGCTGCCGGAGTTGCTCGAGAATGCCCAGCTTGGCCCGCATTACGCTACCAACCGGTGCAATTGAAAGCACGCGACGCCCGGCACTCGCGTCTGAGACTTCGGCTTGCAAAAAGAGACTATCGCCCTGCGTGTAGTAGCTGCCGGAAATGACATACCGTGCGCGCATCAGCCGTCCGAGCGCGATCGGATCGAGGGCAGGACTCTTCGAGCCGGAATCGCGCGCGACGATGTCGGACTCCGTGCCCGCAACGTCTACCGACGGCGTTTCAGTAAGGCCGCGAGCGATCCAGTCGGCAGCCATTAGCCCGAGAGGATCGAGCGAGGGGTCGCCACTATTGTTTCTGAAAGTCCGTATCACGACGCGATGTGCGGCGCTCGACGAATCGCCGGTCACGTCGCCATCGCGACGTTCGATCATGAAGCCAGCTGCGCCCATGGCGACGAGCGCGATCAGACCGCAGATCATCGCGACGCGACTCGTTAGGTGCGTATGGCGAAATCGAGCGGAGACCGCGCCGTTGGCGTCGTTCGTCGCGGCGGCAATCGTCGCTAGTTGCTGAATGCGAGAGCGCGCGGTTGGTGCCCCGTCGGTCGGCCTCTCGCCGGCCGCGCCGAAATTGGGAACGGCAAGATCGGTCAGGTCAGTGAATATCGACTCGGCGAAAGAAGCGACCGCTGGCTCTGGCACGACTCCGAGCTCCTGCCGCATGAGCTGCTCGTAGACACGATAGTGCTGCCGCGCGCCGGCTCGGTCGCCAAGGCCCACGAGCGCCCGCATCAGCCCTAACGATGCCGGCGCGCTCGTCGGCTCCAGGGCCGTGAATCTCTTCCACCATGCAACGGCTGTTTCGCGATCGGACCGCTCATCCGCGGAACGCGCCAACCGGCCCAATGTCTGGGCACACATTTCATGGAGACGGCGGCGCTGATCGTCCGCCCAGCGCTCGAAGTCAGAGGCCTCTCGGACGAAGAAGCCGTCGAGAAACGGTCCCCGATACAACGCCGCGGCGCGCTCCAGTGCGCCCGACGCGACGAACTGCTCGAATTCGCGGACGTCGCTGGTGACGACCTGAGGATTCAGCCGGAGCTCCGCTGCACCGAGGACGGGATCGTCGGCAGCCATTTCCCGTCGCAAAGTGGCCAAGGACTGACTCAGGGAATTGCGGCCGTGCTCTTCGTCGCTTTCAGGCCACAATAGCGCAACGACCTTCTCGCGGCTCAGGCCACGCTCACCCGCGACAGCGAGCAATGCGAGCAGCGCGAGCGACCGACGCCGTGCCACGAGGCCCTTGGCGGTACCGTGGTCGATCTCGATTGAGAGCCCGCCAAACGTCCGAAGGTGCCACACGTGTCCTCCGCCAGCCCGTGGTCAGTGGTCGCGAGTCGACCAGATCATATGACGGAAACATGACGCGACGCAACGAACGTCTGTGTATGAGTGAATGCTCTCGCCCCGTTTCTCTTGAGTGAATTGAAAAGACCGTCGCGAACGGCCGTTTCACGCTGCTTTCACTCACGATTCAGAAGGGCATCACGCTCCCCGCCGAAATTCGGTGCTCCTGAGGTAATACGAGACCAGAGCGAGGATAGCGACATGATGCATACTCCAACCACGCGGACAGCCGTGCTGGCTCTCGTCGTGGCGACCGTCACGATCAGCTGCGCTTCTACCGCGGCAATCCGGTTAGCGACCGCCGTTGATCAAGCCGAGGGTTCCTCGAGTGACGTAATCACTGCCTCGGAACTGAAGCATCTCGACCCGGGACTATCGGTGCTGGACGCCATCGAGCATGCGCGGCCATGGTTTCTCCACTCACGCGGCTCGGTTTCGACGGTCTCGATCGATCACTCGCCACCCACCGAATCGTCCGTGTTGCGAACACTGTTCGTTGGCGACGTGAAAGAAATTCGGTTGCTGCGAGGGAGCAGCAGCAGCGGCTTCGTCTCCCTTCGCGCGAACGGGACGGTCGCGGTTGGAGACGTTGTTCTCGTTGTCACCGCTGCGGGCCGGTCGTAGGGCGATCTAGCAGTCCAGAAGGCACATCTAGGGTGGTCGGCGCGTGGCCGCACCATCATCCCTGTCCTGGACGCGCCGTTCAAACGAGGGTAGCTCCTTAGGCTGGGCAACGTCTCGTCCTCATCGACGTTGAGCATAGACGACCATGAACAACTTTTACGCGAGAAGTGTGTTCTTCGTGAACGACGCTGAACGATCGCTGCGTTTCTATGTCGATCGGCTTGGCTTCTCGGAAGACTGGAACTATCGAGAAGAAGGTCGGACTTTTGTCTGCCAGGTGAGCCTCTTCGGTCTCGAGTTGATTCTCAACGAAACCCATCACCGCGCGCGAGGGCGGACAGTTTTCATCGACCTCGACGACGACCCATCGCCGCAAATTGCATCCACGCTGAGCGGCTCGATTGGGGCCGACCGACGCTCGTGATCAGTGACCTGGACGACAACGAGCTATTCTTCTGGCTCCCGAATGATGACTTGAGTGGTATCGAGATCGCTGCGCTGGTGCCGAGCGGAGTTTCACGACCAGCGGAGTGACCTCGCGACTTTCGCCGTCGACGAGTGATCCGCGACACTGTGCGTACGAGCCGGCCCCATCAGCTTAGTCGTCCATGTCCGACAACCCAGAGTTGCGACGCGCTCTTCGTGAAGCGCACCGTGAGGAGCGTGAGATCGTCGTCGATCGCGTGCGCTGGCTCGTGTACGAGCTTCCACCTCCTGACTTCGATCGACGTTCGTCGCCCTCCCTGGTCTTCGAGAGCGAAGGCACCGTGCGACGCGTGCGCAACTTTTCGGCGGACTGGCGCACACTCAGCGACGAAGCGCTGTTCGCACTGAGCTGGACCGTCTAGGGCTTCAGTCGAGTTCGACTCGCATATTCGCTTGCCGAGCCTGGTCACGACTCCAGGCCGCTAAGGCCCATGCGAGACCGATTCGTGCAGAAGGCAAAGCCGCACACTCGAACAGGAGCCTTTCATGGCACACACGCATGAGTTCGACTGTAAGATCTGCGGTGCACATCTCGACTCGCGTCAGGACCTCGACAAGCACAACCGCGAGAAGCACACGAATCAGGCTCAGAGCGGACAGAGCTCGAGCTTTGGCGGATCTTCATCGAATCAGTCGCGTAATCAGGGCGATCAGGGCTGACGCTCGCGCCAGTACGGAACAAGAGAGCCCCGCTCGACGAAAGTCGAGCGGGGCTCGGTTGCTTCAGGCCTAACGACTCGAGACTCGAATCACCGAAGCCCGAGGCCCTCCGCAATCCGGTCACCAACGCTGTCGAGCGTATCGAGGATCTGGGTCGTCAAGCGAGCGAGGCTCATCTCCGGTCGCCAGCCGGGACGTCGCCAAGCCTCCACGAAGCGTCGCGGCGGCGGCGGATCCTCTGAGGCGCCGACTGCGGTCGGTGGCTCATTCGGCGGCGGTGGCTCGTCGCCTCGTGGCTCGGTCGGCGGTTCGTAGTCGGGGCTCACCCAGTCCGGGGGATCCGGAGTTTCGTCAGATTCCTCGCGCATGATTACATGAACGTGCGACGCGGCCCGTTAGTGTCAACCGGTCCGCGACTCCTGATAAAACAGCAGCCCGTAACCGTTCAGGTCCCGAATACTGAACTGTCGGCCGCCGTAAAATGGGTCGTAGATATCCTCCATGAATTCGATGCCCCGTTGAGCGGATTCGTCGCCCGCGAGTGCCGCACGTGCGGCATCGAGCTGGCGCGACTTGAGCAATTGATAAAGATCGTCGATTCGATCCGTGTAGAACCAGAGGTCCGCGTCGTGACGGCCCGGCTTGCCGTGCATGTTGAGCATCAGCTGCGCGTCGCCAAATGTCAGCATCCCGAAGTTCACCTCGCCGTTATCGGCGTAGCGTGCGATCTCCGTGAAACCGATCGACGTGTACCAGTCGAGCGCGGCGGCGACGTCTGGCACGGTGATCATTGGGACAACTTTTCTGACTGACCGCGCGAGCTTGCTCATGCTTTCACCGAACTGCAGCGGCGCGAGCACCTCTGGTTCCTTTGCGCCGGCGGCGTGCAGACGACGCATTGCTTCCTGATCGCCGCGCAGCATCGCGACGGCGAGTGGTGTCTGACCGCGGTCGTCTTTGGCCTCGAGGTCAGCACCGAGCTCGATCAACAAATCGAGCAGATCGTACCGCTTGCCGCTCATCACAAAATGCAGCGGCGTTAGGCCGTGCTCGAAGCGCGACATCCTGCGATCCAGCACGTCGGGGTGATCTTCGACCAAGGCACGTAGGAGACTCGCGTCGCCAACCGACAGTGCGGAGAAAATGTGGTGCCGTGCACCGCGCTCGAGGAGCAGAGGAACGACGTCGGGCGGCTGCTCACCCTCCTCTGGATGGAAATATGTGGCCCAACCAATGACGTCGAGCTCGTGGACGTCGCCGAAGCCATGCACATCACCGCCTGCCTCGAGCAAGGCGCGAATGATCTCAAGGTGGCGTGCAGCGGCTGCCCAGTGCAGGGGATACGTGTTGTCGCCCGCTTCACGAGCATTTGGATCCGCTCCGTGCTCGAGCAGCAACCGAACGACCTCCAACTGGCCGCTGCGTGCCGCGGTGTGAAGCGCTGTCCATCCGCCGTGCGGTTGATTAGCGTTTGCTGCTCGAACGAGCGAGGGGTCGGCGGCGATCTGCTCGCGCGCGTGCTCGACATCTCCCCTCTCGCAGGCAGCGAAGAACTGCGCCTTACGATCGCTCTCGCGCTTGACAATTTCCGCTTTGAGCTCGCGCCAGCTGGAGAATCCGTAATCGCGGGCTACGGCCAAGAGAGCGATGGCAAGCTTGGTGTGCGGCTCGGTTCGGCGAAGGTCGCGAAGCCGCTCTTTGGCGAGCTTGCGCAAGTACTCGAGCGACGCGCGTTCCGGCAGGGTCAGCTTCGGGCTGGTCATAGACACCTTCCTTCCAGGTCGCGCCCGGCGTCCGCGTCACACGGGCTGGAAGTCAGGGTCTGGAATTGTCGACGGCGTTCATCGGGTGGGTTCGACCCTTTACGCGGACCGCCGGCCGCCCTTTCGGCCGTCCGAGAATTCTACGGCGACTCGCTCACGGACACCAGCTTCCCGGTTGACACAAGGCCCTTGACGCGGGATATGCCCTGGCGCGATATACCGTGCGACGGTATATCGGTCGTGATCCTGACACTGAGAAAAGCGCCTAGCACCTGGCACCTCGCACCTAACAACCACCAGCATGGGCCCGCTCTCGACGCAAGTTTTTCACATCCTCCTCTCGCTCGTCGACGAGGACCTTCACGGCTACGCGATCATCCAGGACGTGGAGGCGCGGACCGATGGTGACGTCCGCCTCACGGCGAGCACCCTCTACGCCGCGATGAAGCGGCTGCTCGAGAGTGGTTGGATCGAGGAACGAACGACGCGGCCAGCGGGAGCGTCCGACGATCCGCGTCGGCGCTACTATCGCCTCACGAAGCTCGGCCGCGAGGTCGCGCGTGCCGAGGCCAAACGGCTCGAGCAACTCGCCGCGATGGCCCGGGCGAAGCGGCTCCTGCCACCTCTCACCGCATCGCCAAAGGGCTCGCGCGCATGACCGACTATCACTTGACCGGAGTGATGCGTGCATACCGAGCCGCCCTCAGGCTGCTCCTGCCGCGCCGATTCTACGAGCAATTCGCGCATCAGATGCTCGCGGTATTCGCCGAGCTCGAGACAGATGCGCGAACGCGAGGCGGGCGGCGCGCCGCGATCAGCGCGCTCGTGCTGGAGCTTCCAGGGCTGATACGGCTCGCGATGCGCGAGCGGCGAGCCGAGCGAGCGCGTCGCGTTCACCTACCCACTTCGCCGAGGACGGACAACGTGATCGAATCACTGATGCAGGACATTCGGTTCGCGACGCGCTCGTTGCGGCGAAGCCCGGGCTTCACGATGGTCGCGGTGCTGACACTGGCGTTAGGCATCGGTGCCAACACCGCCATCTTCAGCGTCGTCGACGGTGTGCTGCTTCGCCCACTGCCGTTGCGCGACCCGTCACGGTTGGTTGCGGTCGGCGAGCGATTGCCGAACAGCGCGCCCGGGGCAGTTTCGGTCACGTCTCCTGCCAACTTGTACGATTGGCAGCGCAGCGCCCGCGCGCTGCGCATCGCCGGCTTCAGCGGCCGGAGTGGACGCGTCGTCGTTCGCGGCGAGCCGCAAATGCTCAACGGCACGCAGAGCATTGGCGGCGTCCTGCCGTTGTTAGGTGTGCAGCCCCTCTTCGGTCGCCTGATCACGGAGGCCGATGAGGATCCCGCGGCGCCGCCCGTCATCGTGCTGAGCTACGAAACGTGGCACGATTTGTTTGGCGACGATCGCACCGCGCTGGGGAAGAGCATCGCGCTGAACGGCACGTCTCGCACCGTCGTCGGGGTCATGCCACCGAACTTTTCCTTCCTTGGTGGACCTTCCGCCTTCTATGTGCCGGCACGGTTCGACGCGCAGTTTCGCGAAAACCGCGATCAATATTTCATCCAGGTTGCCGGCCGATTGGCACCGAGCGCCACGATCGAGCAAGCGCGGATCGAAATGGAAACCGTCGCCGCGCGTCTGCGTCGCGATTGGCCCGTGTTCAACCTGAATCTCAAGATCGGCGTCGAACCGTTGCGAGAGACGATCGTCGGTGGGTCACGAACCCAGCTCACGGTGCTCATGGGCGCTGTGGCCTTCGTGTTGTTGATCACCTGTGCGAACCTGGGCAACCTGCTCCTCGCGCGGTCCACCGGCCGACGGCGAGAGATCGCCGTGCGTCAAGCGTTAGGCGCTGTTCAGTCGCGCGTCGCGCGCCAACTGCTCACGGAAAGCCTGCTGCTCGCTCTCGTTGGCGGTGCGTTAGGCGTGATCGTCGGGAAGCTCTTCTTGAATCTCTTACTCGCGGCGCAGGCGACGACAAACCTGCCGCGGAGCGACGAGATCGCGCTCGATGGTCGCGTGCTCGCGTTCGCCATTCTCCTCTCCACCATCGCTGGATTGCTCTTCGGCAGCGTCCCAGCGTGGCAGCTCTCCCGGCGTTCATCGAGTGAGGTACTTCGCGAGGGGTCACGCGGCAGCTCCGCCCATCAGTGGGGACGGGGCGCGCTGGTCGTCGTCGAGGTCGCGCTCGCAATGGTGCTGCTCACCGGCGCGGGACTGCTGCTCCGCAGCTTCGATTCTCTGCAACGCGTCGATCCGGGTGTTCGCCGTGAGCAATTGCTGACGTTCAGCATTAGACTGGCAAAGGACGATTCGACATTTTTCGATCGATCGATCGAACGCATGCGCGCACTTCCGGGAGTGCGTTCGGCCGCCCTGGTGAGCCAGCTGCCCGTGACAGGCCGTGGAATAGGCGCGTGGTTCAATCGCATCGATCGGCCGATGCCGGCAGGCGTAAACCCCACGGGAGAGGCGTATCGCGTCATCACACCGGGGTACTTCGAGACGGTTGGCATGACCGTCAAGCAGGGACGCGGGCTGTTGAGCACTGATCGTCGCGATGCTCCGGTTGTCGTCATCAACGAAGCGCTCGCGAAGAAGTACTATCGAGGCGAGGATCCGCTCGGGAAGCCGATCTATCTCGGCGCGCCCGACAACCGGCTCTTTCGGCAAGCATCGATCGTCGGCGTCGTATCCGACACACGTGATGCTGGACTCGGAAGCGACGCGTTGCCGACGATCTACATTCCGCTCGCGGTGATGCCCGGTTGGCCGGCGTTCTGGTACGTGTTACGAACGCGGCAGGACCCGGCAAGCCTCGCTGGCGCAGCGCGCGGCGTGATCAGAGAGTTGGACTCCTCGCTTCCGGTTCGGAACCTGCAAACGATGGAGGAGGTATTGTCGGAGTCGATCGCGCCGGCTCGTTGGTCGACGACGCTGCTCGGAGTCTTTGCCTCGGTCGCGCTCGTGATCGCCGTCCTCGGCGTGTTTGGTCTGCTGTCGTATGTTGTGACACAGCGAACACGCGAGCTTGGCATTCGGATCGCGTTAGGCGCCGCACCCGGTCAGGTCCGGCTCATGGTCGTGAAGCGCGGCGTGAGCCTGGTGCTGATCGGCATCGCCTTTGGCGTTGTTGGCGCGTTGCTCCTGACGCGTTTCATGAGCTCGTTGCTGTACGGAGTGGAGCCCACGGATCCGATGACCTTCGGCGCAGTGGCAACATTGCTTGGGGTCGCGTCGATCATTGCGAGCTATCTGCCGGCCCGTCGCGCGACCCGCGTCGATCCGCTCGTTGCGCTGCGAGCAGAGTAGTAGTCGGGGACGGTTCCCCGTCCGCCGTCCGCCGTCCCCCGTTAACTTTCACTGATGATCTCGCGCGCGCTCTGGACCGGTCTGCTCACCCTCCTTGCCTGGATACCTTTCCAGCAGGCGGGTTCCCACACGTCCGGGAGCGATCGTTCGCTCTATGCGGTATCGGCGCTCGACGTCGCGAGCAATTCGCCCGCGCGCGTCGGCCAGCGCACCGACCTTCCGCGCGAGCTCACGGCCGATCGGCGGCCGCCGACACCGCGAGTCGTTCCGCCACACGACAACGAGACTGATGTCCTGCTTCCGAGTCGCCGACCACAATGGCGACCCGCCCAAACGCTGCGGCCGAGTGGCTGGCGCGGCTTCCAGGAAGCACGACTGATTCTCCCACACGACGCGACCGCACCTCCTCCGCGATCCTAGCCGGCGGCGCACACCGCGCTGCGCCGGCAACGCGCGTCGAATTTCACGAACTCAATACCTAACGACTTAGCGCCTGCGTGTGGCAGGCGTGTGGAGGAGTCATGTCCAATACGAATCTCGAGCAGGATGAAATGACCGGGAACGAAGCGCCACGACTGGAGCCCTGGCTCGCCGTCATGTTGCTGGCGATCGTTCCAATGGTCGCTGCACTGCTTCTTTCGCGGGAGCTTGTTTTGCATCTCGCGTCCGTGTCCGCGATTCTCTTCGCGGCCGCCGTCGGTATGCTGATTGTGCAGGAGCGCAAAAAGAGGGGCTAGGGGCTAGGGGAGTCGGGGCTAGGGTTAGGCGCTGGGATCTCCTTGAGGCCCTGCCCCTACGACCCTAGACCTCAGCCCCTAACCCTAGCCCCTAGCCCCTACTCCTCTAGCCCCTCTTCCGGTTGCCCCACGAAACGCCGCTCCTCGCTACCGTTGCTGCCGCGTTCGGACTCGCGTTCGTGTTCGGATATCTCGCGGCACGCATTCGATTGCAGCCGCTCGTCGGGTACCTACTTGCTGGCATCGTCGTCGGGCCGTTCACGCCGGGCTATGTCGCTGACGTACCGATCGCCGCGGAGCTCGCGGAGATCGGCGTCATCCTTCTCATGTTCGGCGTCGGGCTGCACTTCTCGCCGCGGGATCTGCTGGCAGTAAAGCGAATCGCGATTCCCGGCGCGCTCGTGCAGATCGCTGCCGCGAGTCTCATGACGGCGTTCGCGGAGCATCTGTATGGATGGACGTGGAGCGCCGGCCTGGTGTTCGGATTCTCGCTCTCCGTCGCCAGCACGGTCGTGCTGCTGCGCGCGCTCGAGCAGCGCGGGATAGTGCAGTCCGAAGACGGACGCATCGCGATCGGATGGCTGATTGTCGAAGATCTCGTCACCGTCTTCATTCTCGTGCTGCTGCCGGCACTTGCTCCAGCAGCTGGAGAAGGTGCAGTGGCCGCGACGCGCGGTCCGATCGTGGCGGTGTTCCTCGCACTGGTGAAGGCCGCAGTGTTCCTCGGCTTGATGCTCTTCGCCGGTCGACGCGCGATCCCGAAGCTCCTGAGCAGCGTCGCCAACATGGGATCGCGAGAGCTGTTCACGTTGGCGGTGGTCGCGCTCGCGCTTGGTATCGCCGTCGGCGCGGCCATGCTCTTCGGCGTGTCGTTCGCGTTAGGTGCGTTCTTCGCCGGCGTCATCATCGGTGAATCGGACGTCAGCCATCGGGCGGCCGCGGACGCGCTGCCGCTCCAGGACGCATTCGCGGTGCTGTTCTTCGTCTCGGTCGGCATGCTCTTCAACCCGCGTATCCTCGTCGACCGGCCGGTCGAGGTGTTGATCGCGGTGCTCATCATCATCGTCGGGAAGTCGCTCGCCGCGTTCGGTATCGTACGCGCGCTACGATACCCGATGCGGACGGCACTGGTCGTGTCCGCAGGGTTGAGTCAGATCGGTGAGCTTTCGTTCATCCTCATCGCACTGGCGGTCTCGTTGAAGCTGGTTCCCGCCGAGGGCCGCGACCTGGTGCTCGCGGGCGCGCTCGTGTCGATCACGCTCAATCCACTCATCTTTGGTCTCGCCGAACGATTGTTGCAAAGAGCGACGAGCGAACGCAGTAGCGTTGGACAGACCGGGACGATTGGTAAGTAACAGACCGGGAGGATCCGCTCGGAGAGTCCATGGTTCTTGGGACGCGAATTTCGCGAATCTGGAGCGAATCGAATCGCGGTTCTTTGGGCCTACTCTCTCCCCGCACGAGTTATTGTGCTTGTTGTCAGCAGTGTCCGGGACCCTGCACCCCGCGTTCCATGTCCGTACAATCTCTCGATCCGCGAACCGCTCTCGTTCTCATCGATCTGCAGAAGGGTATCACGGCGATGCCGACGGTCGATCCGGCGGATACAATCGTCGAGCGCGCCGCCGCTCTCGCGCGAGCGTTCCGCGACCGCGATCTGCCCGTGGTTCTCGTGCGCGTCGCGTTCTCGCCCGATGGAGGCGACGTGATTCGTTCACGCGTCGATGCCCAGCCGCCGTCAGTAACGAGAGGGCCCGATTGGGGCGACCTCCGCGAGGAGATCGGCACGGGCCCTCACGACATCATCATCACGAAACGGCAATGGGATGCTTTTTTCGGGACAGAGCTCGACCTGCAGCTACGGAGACGCAAGATGACGGGCATCGTGCTCGCCGGGATTTCGACGAGCATCGGCGTGGAGTCGACGGCCCGACATGGCCGCGAGCTCGGTTACGAGATCGCGATCGCGAGTGACGCCGTTACCGATACGGTAAAGGCCGCGCACGAGAACAGCCTGCAACGCATCTTCCCGCGACTTGGCCAAGTCGACACGACGGCGGCGATCATTGCCGCGTTGAAATCGTAGAGACGAGAAACTAGAACGGCGCGTCTTCGACGCGCCGTTCCACTCTCGACCGTCTACTCTCTAACCCCTATTCGTCCGCATGCTCATACGACGGCGGCAGAATGGCCGAAAGCACTTGTGCCATCTGCTCCCAACCAGTCGTGAGCTCTCGACGTAAAGGGGCGAGCGTCGCGTCGCCAGAATCTGCCAAGTCGCGAATCATGTCGCGAATGGTCTCGATGCGTGCGAGCCATCCATGCGTAATCTTGCGCGGATCATCAGGCGGCAACGCGTCGTTGGCCAGACTGATCAGTGCGAAAATCTCGTCGGCACCCGTGACTTTCACGGTTTCACCGTTAGGCCCCTCGATCACGATGTAGTCGATACGGTCGACCACATCCAGCGAGATGGGACCTGATCGGCGAACCTTCCATTCCCCGGGTTCGAGAGCAGGACGAATCGCGTCGGTCATATATGACACAAAGCTATACCCGGCGCAGGGGCGGTGCAGCAAGCGCGCGGCTGCGTCATCGCATGATCCGCCTCGCACACTACGCATAAACAGCTGAAAGCGCTGCACCGAAAAATAGTTGGGAGCGCTAGCCTTTTGCCTGCATTCAGTTTATACTGAACGTACAAGTAAATCAATGCCATGACCCTCCCCGAATCCTTCATCGAGCGTATGGGACTCGCCGCCGAAAACGACGGCCTCTCCCGCATCGCCGGCCGTCTCTTCGGCGCGCTCCTCCTCGATAGCGAGCCTCGCTCCCTCGACGACCTCGCCGAGCAGCTCGCGGTCAGCAAAGCCAGCATCAGCACTGAAGCACGCCGCCTCGTCGAGCGCGGCGTCGCCGAGCGTATCGGCAAGCCCGGCGACCGTCGCGACTACTATTGCCTTACGCCGGACTTCTTCGCTCAGATCATCCGTTTCCGACTCGGACGGTGGGCTGGACTTCATCGCCTCGCCCGCGAGATGCAGAACGGCGAGGATCTCCCGCGTCACGTCCGCGATCGGTTCACGTACATCGACGACTTCAATGCCTTCGTTCTCGCTCGCGTCGAGGACGCGCTACGGGAATGGAGCGAGCGTGAGCGACAACCAGCGGAATCGCGGGATGGTCGCGGCGCAGCACGTAGAGAACGAAGTCTGACACCAAAGCCGGTCACCAAGCGACAGGCAGCGAGAGAGCGCCTTGGCTGATCCGCTCCGCCAAAGCGCAGTTGCCGAAGCGACAGTCGTTGAGCCAGCGCCGTTACGCATCGTACCAGCTACGGTAGTAGACCACGGCGCGCCGCACAAATACCTCATCGCCTTCGCGGTGGTGCTGGCGGCGCTCATGCAGGTGATCGACAGCTCAATCGTCAACGTCGCGTTGCCCGACATGATGGGTAATCTCGGCGCGAGTCTCGACGAGATTGCGTGGGTGTCAACGGGCTACATACTCGCGAGTGTGATCGTCATTCCGCTCACGGGTTGGCTCGGCTCCATGTTCGGCCGCAAGCGCTACTTCGTTGGATCGATCATACTCTTCACGCTGTCGAGCTTTTTCTGCGGCGCCTCACACTCGTTGGGGACACTTGTCTTCTGGCGCATCGTGCAGGGCCTTGGCGGCGGTGCGTTGATGACCGTGTCGCAGGCCGTCCTCTTCGAGTCCTTCCCGCGCGAAGAAGCTGGAATGGCGATGGCACTCTTTGGGCTCGGCGTCATGGTGGGACCAACGATCGGCCCAACGCTCGGCGGCTGGCTCACCGACAATTATGGCTGGCCGTGGATTTTCTACATCAATCTTCCCGTCGGCATCCTTGCGTCGGTGATGATCGCGACGTACGTCCACGACTCTATTCACCAACAAAAGCCACCGACGATTGATTACATCGGGATTGCGTTGCTGGCCGTGAGCGTTGGCTCAATTCAATATGTGCTCGAGCACGGTCAGCGCGACGACTGGTTCGACTCGTCGCTCATTCTCGGCCTCACGGTGACGGGCGTCGTTGGCCTCGGCCTCCTGCTGTGGCGCGAGCTAACGACCGAGCATCCCGTAATCGATTTTCGGGTCCTGCGACATCGACAGATGTCGGTCGGTACGCTGCTCGGTGTCGTCATGGGCGTGGGACTATACGCGATGTCGTTCACCCTGCCGGTCTTTCTGCAAAGCAACTTGCGGATGACCGCGGAGCAGACGGGTATCGTCATGCTGCCCGGCGCCATCGCCACGGCGCTGTCGATGTTCGTCGTTGGCCGCCTCTCGAGACGCTTCGATCCGCGTTTGCTCATCACGGCGGGAGCATTGATCTTCGCGACGGCGGCGTGGCAACTGTCGCGTGTCACCGGCATCAGTGGCGGCAGCGACTTCTTCTGGCCCTTGATTCTCCGTGGCGTTGGTTTAGGGCTCATGTTCGTGCCGTTGACGACCATTACGCTCGCGGAGCTCTCACCCCAAGAGCTGCCTCAGGGAACGGGCTTGTACAACTTTTTTCGTCAGCTCGGCGGATCGTTCGGTATCGCCGTGATCGCCACGCTGCTGGCGCGTTACACCACACAGATCCGCGCGACGCTGACCGAGCACGTCACGACGACGGACGTCGTGAGTCTCGGCCGCCTGCATTCTTTGACGCAAGGAATGATGGCGCGTGGTGCGGATATGTGGGCGGCACGAGGCGAAGCGCTGACGCTACTCGATAGGCAGATCACGGCTCAGGCGAGCGTGATCGCGTACTCGCGAATCTACGTCTTGAGCGCGCTGTTGATTCTCGCTTTGATCCCGCTGCTCGTGCTCGTCAGGCAAACGAAGGGCGGCGGTGGTGATCACGCGGTGATGGAGTAGATCGTGGATCGTGCCGCGTATAAGACGAAGGCCCGGCGAATGGGACTCGCCGGGCCTTCACGAACCACGATCAACGATCCACGCTTAGAACATGATTCCGAAAGTCAGCGGGACGAACGTCGTCGCCGTGCCATCCGTGTTCATGTGGTGATAACGCACTTCGGCGAACAGATGACCCATGAGCGACACACCGGCGCCGGCGTTATAGCCGAGCTTCGAGGTGCTCGTGCTGCCCGGGATACCGTTCACCGTCGTGATCGCGCCGTAGTAGCCGAGACCGGCAATTGCGTACGGCTTGACGGGCAGCGGAACCGGGAGGTCGAACGTCGCGGCCACGCCAGTCGTCCAGATGTTGCTCGACGCATTGATCGTCGTGCCACCCGCGTTGTAATCCTTCCCAGGGAAGTGGGTGATCGATGCCTCGAGGCGGACGCCGATCGGGATCATCGGCGCGCTGAAGCTGAGGAGACCGCCGCCGTTGTAACCCATGTTCGCGGCGTTACCGTAATCACCGTTCGGGAAGCTGACACCTGCCGTAACGCCCATGTGCAGCGGGAACTGCGCTTGCGCCGGCATTGCGCCAAAGGTCAGCGCGGCCAGAGCGATCATACCGAGTCTGCCGTATTTCATGTTGATTTCTCGCTGGTGGGGGAGGGAACACAACCTGCCCGTCGCAACCGTGAGGGCGGTCCAATCTTCGCGTCGTGGGAGGGAGACGACGCGTAACGACCGCTCGGGAAGAGACGTAATACCTGCAAACTGACGAATCGACGACGAAACCCGTAACGCTTCATGTTCATATCAGACTTTGCGATCAAGCGGCCGATCATCACCGTCGTGACGATGATCGCGCTTGTGGTATTCGGGCTCGCGGCTTGGTCGCGCCTGGACACCGACGAGTTTCCCGATATCGACGCGCCGATCGTGTTCGTCGCCGTGGCCTACCCGGGCGCTTCGCCCGATGTCGTCGAGCGCGAAGTGGTGACGCGCCTCGAGGACAAGATCTCCGGGATCAGCGGCATCGATAAGATCAATTCGACGTCCACCGACGGATTCGCACAGATCATCGTGCAGTTCGTATATAGTAAACCCGTCGATCAGGCCACCCAGGACATCCGCGACGCGATTTCCGCGGTGCGGGCGCAGCTGCCGGCGGAGATCCTCGAGCCGATCATCCAGAGGTTCGATCCGAACCAGCTTCCAATAGTTTCGCTGGCACTCACGTCGACGGTACTCTCGCCGCCACAACTCACGGCGCTCGCCGATCCGGGAATTGCCGGTGACCTGCGCGCGATTCCAGGCGTGGCGCAAGTAAACGTCGTCGGTGGAGACAGCGCGCAGCTGAGCATCAACGTGCGCCCGACCGATCTTGCCGCGTTTGGCGTCGGCATCGATCAGGTCGTGAACGCGGTGCGCGCGCAGAATCTCGCGGCGCCTGTCGGACAGGTGAACACCGCACTCGAGCAGCGCTCGATTCGTCTCGAGGGCCGCTTCGAGCACCCGGAAGAGTTCAACGCGCTCGTCGTTGCGCAGCGCGGCGGCAATCTGATCACGTTGGGCCAGGTGGCCAACGTCGAGGCGGGTGCGGCGCAACCAACGTCGGCCGCGCTGTTCAACGGCAAACAGGCAATCGGTCTCGATATCGTGAAGTCGCGCGAGTACAGCACGACCGCGGTAGCGGATCGGGTCAAGGCGCGGATCGATCAACTGCAGAAGACGCTGCCGGCCGGAACTCGGCTCGAGATCGTGCGAAACGCCGGCGACCGCGTGCGGCACTCGGTGCGGAACGTGGAAGAAGCGCTGGTCGAGGGCGCCCTGCTAACCGTGCTCGTGGTTTTTCTTTTCCTCAACTCCTGGCGCTCGACGGTGATCACCGGACTGGCTCTCCCTGTGTCCGTGCTGACCTCGTTCGTCCCGCTGTTGATCTTTGGCTTCACGCTGAACACGATGTCGCTGCTCGGGCTGTCGCTTGCGATTGGAATACTCATCGACGACGCGATCGTCGTCCGCGAGAACATCGTTAGGCACGTCGAGATGGGAAGCGATCACATGACCGCGGCTCACGAGGGCACGGACGAGATCGGCCTTGCCGTCGCGGCAACGACGTTTTCGATCGTCGCCGTGTTCGCACCGGTCGGGTTCATGCCGGGCATCGCCGGCCAGTGGTTCAAACCTTTCGCCCTGACGATCGCCTGCGCGGTGCTGGTGTCACTCTTCGTTTCGTTCTCGCTCGATCCAATGCTGTCGGCCTATTGGCCCGATCCACAGCTCGAGGCACACGAGCGGCGCAATCCAGTGGCGCGCACGCTGGCCCGGTTCAACGTCTGGTTCGATCGTCAGGCTGACCGTTACAAGGGCCTGATCGCGTGGTCGCTCGATCACCGCTGGACGATGGTGGGACTCGCGGTCCTCTCGTTCTTTGCCGCGATCGCGTTGCAGGTTGTCGTTGGCGGTTTCGCGTTCGTGCCGGTGAGCGATCAGAGCGAGTTGAACATCGCGATCGAGACACCGCCGGGCTCGAGTCTCGATTACACAGCGCTCAAGGCGGAGGAAGTCGCGCGCATGTTCCGCGCGCGGCCCGAAGTCCTCTACACCTACACCACGGTCGGCAGCAGCTCGGGCTCGGGCGAGGTCGACAACGCGAGCGTCTACGTACGCCTCAGACCAAAGCGTGAGCGTTCGCTCAGCCAGGACGCGCTTGGCCAGGTGATGCGCGGGAAGCTCCGTGAGCTGGGCGGTGCCACAGCATACACGTTTGCGTCGGGCTTCGGCGGCGCTCAGAAGCAGCTGCAGCTCCAGCTGCAGGGTCCCGATCCGACGACGCTTCAGCAATTGGCCGAGCGTATTGAACAGATCGTACGCGAGACGGAGGGTGCCGTTGACGTCGGGTTGTCGACGCGCGGACAAAAGCCTGAACTAAATGTCCGCGTCAACCGAGGGCTCGCCGGCACGTTAGGCGTGAACCTCAGTCAGCTCGCGACATCAATCCGCTTTGCATTCGCCGGCGTCGATGCGGGGACGTGGGTCGATCCGCAGGGCATCTCCCGATATGTTCACGTGCGCTTGATGCCCGAATCGCGCGAGAATGCCGACGACCTGGGCCGACTGCCGGTCGTCGTGACACCGTCGGCGGCAGCCGCCGCCGCCGCGACCGCGAACGCCGCATCCGCCAGCCCTCCGGTCGTGCCGCTCGGCCAGGTCGCGACGATCACGCCGAGCTTCGGGCCAGCACAGATCGATCACTATCAGCGGCAGCGTGTCATCACGATCGGCGCGAACGTCGAAGGCGCATCCTTCGGCAACGTGTCACAGCAAGTGATGAAACGCGTGAACCAGCTGCAACTTCCCGCCGGATATCACGTGTCCGCGGGTGGTCAGGCGGAGAGTCAGAGCCAGGTGTTCGGCAGCATCTTCGCCGCGCTCGGCGTCGCCGTGATGTTGATGTATCTGATTCTCGTCGTGCAGTTCGGGTCGTTCCTCGATCCGGTTGCGATCTTGATCTCGCTGCCGCTGTCGCTCATCGGCGTGGTGCTCGCGCTGATCATAACGAGAGACACGCTGAATCTGATGAGCCTCATCGGCGTGATCCTGCTGATGGGGATCGTAGCGAAGAATGCAATTCTGCTCATCGACTTCGCGAAGTGGGCGCATAAGGACCGTGGCGTCGATCGGCGCGAGGCACTGATCGAGGCGGGCCGTATTCGTCTGCGGCCGATCTTGATGACGACGCTCGCTCTCATCGCCGGCATGGTGCCCGTGGCGTTAGGCCTTGGCGAGGGCGCCGACTTCCGCGCGCCGCTCGGCCGCGCCGTCATCGGCGGCGTGATCACATCCACGGTTTTGACACTCATCGTGATTCCGACGGTCTACGAAATCCTCGACGAGTGGCGGGAGTGGTTGTTCGCGAAGTTCCGGGGTCGGGAGGTGGCACATGTGCCGGTACCCGTAGAGAATCCCGGGG
>DATEGN010000620.1:0-2016 GCA_035280125.1 Gemmatimonadaceae bacterium
AAGGACGGAGCATGGACCGACCTTCGTCCAGCGCCGACGGGCAAGTCGGTGCAAACGGTTCGGATCAAAGCCTTCTCAAAGGCGTACTTTGATCTGATCGACGCCGTGCCGGAGCTGCGCGCGATCTTCGCCGTCGGCGACAAGGTGACGGCGCAGGGACGGGCGATAACGTTGGTCGTCAGTGAGGATGGGAAGGAGCAGCTGAGCGCGACTGAGGTAAAAGCAGTAGCGGACAAATGGTGAGGGGTTAGGGGCTAGGGCCTAGGGGCTAGCTCGTCAAACCCTAGCTCCTACACTCTAGCCCCGAGCCTCTTCGGCGCATGCCGGACATCGACCGTCTCTTTCACTCCTATCACCAGCCGCTGGTTCGGTATCTCGTTAGGCGACTGGGTGATCGCGACTGGGCGGAGGAAATCGCCCAGGAGACGTTCGTCCGCGCCCTGCGGCAGGAGACGATCGTGAGCGAACGCGCCTGGCTCTTCGCGGTGGCGACGAATCTCGTGCGTGACGAAGCACGAAAGGATGCTCGGCGGCGGCGACATCTCGAGCTGTTGCGCGAGCAGGCGCGAGCGGAAGAGGCGGTCGAGCCGGAACCGACGTCGCTCGAGCGGGCGCAAGAGGCCGCATTGGCCCGCCGCGCGCTCGAGTGCTTGAACGAGCGGGATCGCGAAGCGCTCTTGATGCGGGAAGAAGGTTTGGACTATCAAGAAATTGCCGCGGCTTTGGAGCTCTCGGTCGGATCCGTCGGGACAACGCTCGCGAGAGCGCGCCGGCGTTTGGTCGAAGCGCACGAAGCGATGCAACGCGACAAAGAGGGTACACGAGGTACACATGCAGCATCCTGAAGAAGGAACGATTCACGCCTGGTTGGATGGCGCGCTCGACGCGGAGGAATCGGCTCGCGTCGAGGAGCATGTGGCGGAGTGTGCCACGTGCGCGAGCGCGGTGGCCGAGGCGCGCGGTCTTGTCGCGGGGGCGTCGCGAATTCTCGCGGCGCTCGATGATGTGCCGTCGGGCGTCGTGCCGCGAAGTGGCGGGTCGTTAGGCGGTGGCAGTGCGAGTGGCCAGCGTCGCCCGCGCTCGCTGTGGACCTACCTGCACATGACCCCGGCGCGTGCGGCCGCCGCGGCGTTCCTGATCGTGGGCGCCGGAACCGTCCTCGTTATGCGGGAGCGGTCGTCACCGACTGCTCGACAGCTGACGTACACGATTTCCGCTCCCGTAGCATCTCGGCCGAACGTCAGCGTGCCGGCGTCACCACTCCCGGCGCCGTCCGTTGCCGACTCTGCGTCTTTCGTCGCAGGGGCGCGCGAAGAGCCGGCGAAGGCTCGGAAAGCTGTCGAGACGGCGTCAGCGGCCGACGAGGCGCGTCCGCTTCCGATGACCGTGACTGCCGCCGCACCCGCGCCCTCCCTCACCCCGCACTCCGTTCCGGCTCCCATTCCTCCTGTGGTCGCGAGCCGGAAAGCAGACGTCGAACCAAAGCGCAGCCTGAACCTCGAGCAGGTTGTAGTGACATCGACCGAGTCGGCGAAGTCGAGTCAGGCTCCGGCGGCCGGGGGTGCAATCCGTGCTGCGTCACCGATGGCCGAGCGTGCTCGTTCGCTATCGCTGCTGAATTACGCGGGATGCTATTCCGTCGCCGCGCGTGGAGATTCCCAGTCGCCACTGCCGAAACTCGTGTCTCTCGACAGCGCGCGTTTCGACAAGGCACTGGCAGCCCAGAAGTCGCTCGCCGACAACGGGTCGCCCACCCAGCTCTTTGCGGTGAGCACAGTTACCGGTGCCGGCCGGCGTGCGATCGACACTGCCTCCTGGCAGCCGCTGCTCGATGGTATCCGCATCTCATTTGGGCAAACGCCGATCGATCTCCGGCGTTCCGCGGATTCGACCTTGTCCGCCCCTGGTGCCGCCGGTCGCGGTGTTTCGGTGACGTTACAGAGAGTGGACTGCCCTCCGCGCTAGGATTTGGGTTCTTCTTTCTGGGAATTGTCCGCGAACGGGGCCGCCTGGAAA
>DATEGN010000621.1:0-10292 GCA_035280125.1 Gemmatimonadaceae bacterium
GACCGGAGCGCTCGTGCCCTGATCGAGAAAGACGATGCCGTCAGCACCCACCCCCGTGCCTCGGGCGCACAGCGCTTGGACGTTGTCAGCCCCAGCGAGAGTGCCTGCCGGCGTGCGCCGAACGTCGACGAAAACAAAGTCGTTGCCCGATCCGGACATCTTGTAAAACGGACGGCCTTTGTCGATCACGGTTTCCGACTCCTACACCGAGCTAAAGTAGCTTCACCGCGTCGCACGGAATGACCATGTCCTCAAACGATGCGCCTAATCGCCCAGTATCGCAGCCGCCAGACCATCCAAATTGCTTCGCGCACGATCGAGCGGGACATCTTGCTCTGCCCCTCCGTGCGATCGACAAAGACGATCGGTATCTCAACGATCTTGAAATGCTTTCGCCACGCGCGAAAGCTCATCTCGATCTGGAATGCATAGCCGTTCGATCTGACGTGTGCGAGGTCGATGGCCTCGAGGACCTTTCGTCGAAAGCACTTGAACCCGCCCGTTGCGTCCCAGACGGGCAGTCCGGTGACGACCCGTGCATACACATTCGCGAAGTAGCTGAGTAGCAAGCGTTTGATCGGCCAATTCACAACCGTCACTTTACCATTTCGGTAGCGTGATCCCAGCACGAGATCGGCGTCTTCTATCGCGTGCAGGAACTGACTCAGATGCGCCGGATCGTGCGAGAAATCGGCATCCATCTCGAAGACGAAATCGTAGCATTGCTCGAGCGCCCAGCTGAATCCCGCAAGATATGCAGTACCGAGACCCATCTTGCGTGGTCGCTTGAGGATATGTAGCCGCGCCTCATGCTGAATGAGATCCTCGACTATGCCGCCAGTTCCGTCTGGTGATCCGTCGTCGACGACGAGGACCTCCAGGCGAGGATCCTGTTCGAGAATAGCTCCGATGAGACGCGTGATATTCTCACGCTCGTTGTACGTCGGGACGATGACCAGGGCGCGTTCGGGCACTCCTCAACCTGCGGGGGTTCGCACGAAGAGGGCGTCCGCTGCCGGAGCTGCGCTCAACAATGGTGCACGCAACATTGGCGGCGACGACCCTCTGACCGTGCTTGGTAGGATATCGAGTCGCTTTGAATAGGAGGCGAGTATTGCTCGAGCTTCTCTCGCCAAGCCTTGACCTGAAAGTTCGCACGGCTGGCGGGTGATCGCCAGCCGCATGACGCGCCTTGCTTCCGTTCAACTCGATAACGGTCTGCAGCACTGTCTCGTTGTCCGCCCGCTGCCACTTTCGCTGTTTTCGAGCAAGGCAGCCAACCACGAAGGCCGTTGTTCACGGATTATGCAGCAGTACAAACCTCCTAAAGTTATCCGCGCGTGGCTGTCAGAATCACGTGACAATTGGTGGCGCATCATGCATTATGTCGCGCCGCAAGTCGGTCAGATAGGGCATTTTAGCCTGGCTCAGCGCGACGTAGCGCTTGATCATGGCCTCGATTGTTTCGAGAGATCTCAACTGGCCGAACTGTCTCGAGGTGGGAGCAGAAAATGTCGAGAACTTTGAATCGCGCTGTTTTATCGCTTGTCTTTCTGACGTCAGTCTTTGCGTGTACCTCTTCCACGGAGCCCAAGGGACCGGCCGCAAAAGCGCTGCAGATGGCGTCCTCGCTGACGACGCTCAATCTCACCGATACGGCGACGCTCAACTCGGTCGTGACGGATTCGCTGCAGAATCCAATCTCCGGCGCGGTCGTGACGTACACGTCCTCGAATAACACGGTTGCGACGGTTTCTGGCAATCGAGTGATCGCTCATGCTGCAGGGGACATCATCATTACCGGCACCGTCGCTGGGACCAGCGTGACAAACACAGTCCCGATCACGGTGCGATCGCGATTCGCCCGGCTTAGTGGTCGACCCTTCGGCATAGCCTACGTGAGCGGATCGCCTGGATCGATCCTGGTTTCGTCGCTCGATGTCAACGGCCTCACGTTCGTGAACGCTGGGACCTTCGCTGTCGGCAAACTCGTTGGCGTCTCGACGACCCCGAGCGACGTCTTTGTCAATTCAGCGGGCACGGTGGCGTACGTCTCGGCCGTGGATGGACCGAATGTGTCGGCGGTCAATATCGGTAGCGCCGCGCTCCAGCAGAGCATCGCCGATCTGGGCTCGGCGCGTGTGGTCCTGTCGCCCGATGGCACGCGGCTCTACGTCGGAAAGAACGGTGGATTGGACGTCTTCACCGTCGCGACGAGCACGATGACGAATTCGTTCCCCCTCGGAACTCAGGTCAACGGAGTCGCAGTGTCGCCCGATGGCGCGACGCTCTGGGCTTCGGAGAAGTTCAGCGGCAAGGTGTTCCGGATCAACACGGCGACGATGAAGATTACTGATTCGCTCAACGTCGGCGGCGCGCCGCAGGACGTCGTTTATCACGCGGCGAGCGGCAACATCTACGTCGCGAACGAGTACGGTTGGGTGGACGTGCTGAGCGGAGCCAATCTCGCTTCGACGGGACACTTCAACTCACTCCTGGGCGCGTTTGCGCTGCGCCTCTCGCCGGATGGTTCGAAGCTATACGTGTCCGCCAGTACGGCGGGTCAGGTCTACGTCGTGGACCGTGCGACAGGAACGATAAATAGGACCGTCGTCGTCGGCGGCGTACCCCGTCGAATTGTGTTCCTACCGGACGGCCGCGCCGCTGTCGCCAACGAGTTTGCGTGGGTAGACCTGCTGCAATAGGCCAAACCCTATCGCGACGAGCGCGACAAGAATCGCAACAATCGTAATTGTCTTGCCGCGCTCGTACGCAGGATCTTCATAGCGAAGATCGACTGACCGCGCACCGGTCGGCAGTTGAACGCCGATGAGGTTGTAGTCGACGCGGTCGGTTGCGGCTGGCTTTCCATCCACCGTCGCTCGCCAACCGGTAAAGTAGTTCTCCGAGACGACGAGCGCGGCTCCCGCCGGCGCTGGCGACGCCAATTGCAGGCTTATTCTTCCGGGCGCATAGCTCTGAACGTGCACCGGTATGGAGAGCGGCTCAGGTAAGGCCGTGATCTGCTGCGCCGGGATCTTGGAGTTCGTGTCCAGGATTGCGACGCGGGTCGGATCGAACTGCTGCTTGTGCACTGCGTCGAGCGCCTGGTCCTCCGGTGCCCTGACGAAAACGGGCGCCAGCCATGCGAGCGGATTCTCGCCCGGCAGTCGGTAAAGAAAGACCGGATTCCCCTGCGCATCATTGACGGGTCCAATGACCTTCTGCATCGGCGGCAGGCCCAACGAGAGCGTCAGCTCATGCATCACGCCGGAATCGGCGTTCGTGTAGAGAAATTGAACGTTCTCCTGACGCCAAAATGCCGAGCTGAGAAAGATGCGCGGGTCGTAGACACTCGTGCTCGACTTTCCTCCAAGGAGCTGGTACCGGCCGATCTCGTTGCCGTGATAGCCGAGTGCCAGACGGATACCGTGGACCATGAGACCATCGCCGCCAAGCATCGCGTCTCGGCCAACCTGAGGCAACTCGAGTGAGAGGACGCGGACAGGCTGTGGCTGCGCCTTGATGTATTGAATGGCCGGATCCGCTGCGTAGATCACTGATGCACGAGGCGAGAACATCCAGTAGTGCTTCTCGACGCTAAAGAGATCGACGGCAATGAGTGCGATCGCGGCCCAAGCAGCGACCCGAGTAGTTAGGCGATCGCGGTCCAGCCCCCAAACAATACCACCGATGACTAGCACCACGAGACAGGAACGCCACGCCCCGGCGACCAACGCCCCCTTGTTGCTTGCGATGAGAGCGTCGTATTGATCAGCTGCGTATGAGGAGGCAATCACCTGCGCCATGTTCGTGAGGCCCCCGACAGACGCCAGCAGCGCCACGAGCACACCGGCTACGACCCAGCCAATGGCGTATCGCGCCGAGACCTGACGCGCGAGCAGTCGCTCCATTCCCAATGCCGCCAGCACAGCGACCGAGAACGCGATGATGAAGAGCATCGTGCTCGGCGCGCGGAAGAATTTCGTGCCGGGGACGAGCGCCCAAACCACGTGATAGAACGGCGTGCTGCCCCCGAGCGCCCAGAGGAGACTGACGATGAAGGCGCCGATCCAGAACCAGCGGAATCCACGACGCTGGCTCGTTAGGCCCGCGCCGGCGAGAAACAGTGTCGCCGCCCCGAGATATTCGCTGTGGAGGTGGATGCCGTTCCGCCCCCAGTATTTCTCGAGTATCCCGCTGAACTCGGGGAGATAGAAGTTGATCATCTCCTCGAGCGGCAGTGAGTACGTCGTGCCGTACGCATAATCACGTCCGCCGGCGCGCGGCGAAAATGGCACGTACTCCATCACTGGGAGATACTGCACCGCTCCCATGAGCATGCCGAGGAACACAGCGGCGAATGCGAAACCAAGCCGGCGAAGCGCCGTCGCGCGGTCGAGCTGAACGATGGTACCGTCGCCCGTCTCGACCTTGCCGAACGCGATGTACAGCGAAAACGCGCCGCAGCAAAGCAGCATGTACTGCAGGAGCTGTGGATGGGGACTGAGTACCGCCAGTCCAATCGCGAGCGCGAGCACGCCCCAGCTCCACGTTCTGCCGTCGCGAATGCCGCGCAGGAGCATCCAGAGCGCGAGGGGGAGCAATGCGCTGACGTACAGCTTGCCGTCATGACCCGGCGAGACGTATGCCGCAATCGGACCGCTCATCATGTACGCCAGGCCACCAACAAGTGAGGGCGCGAAGCCCAGGCCCCATGCGCGAAGGAAGCAGAACGTGAAGAAGCCAGCGAGGAAGACGTGGATAATGAACGACCACGTCATCGCAACGTCGGTCGGCAGCAGCGCGCGAAGGATGAACGTCGGATAGAAAATGTCGCCGTGCATCGCGGCGACATATGGCAGGCCGCCAAAGAGATACGGATTCCACAACGGAATTCCGTGCCCTGCCTTGAGCGACACCGCTGCGAAATCGCGCACAGGATAGCCGCCGATGAATTGATCGCTCATCGGATTCACGAGGAATTGCCCCGTGAGCGCCGGCAGTGCGAGCGCGAGCGTGCAGACCGCGAGGATTAACGCCGCGAGCGCATATTCATGACGCGGTGCGACCGCGGGCGCGACGACAATCTTGGCAGGACGGCGTGTCTCCTTCGTCTGCCGCGGAGCGGCAGCCTTTTGCGGCGATGCCATTTATTGGTTCTCTGATCTGGCTACGGCAGAAATTAACCGCGCTGCTCAGCCACGGCGATGGCGCACAGCGTCCGAATAGATTGACGCATAGAGCGCTGCCACGGCATCAGGGCTGAACTTCGCGATCATCAGGCCGCGCCCTTCCCTACCTAAGCGTGCGCGCTCGGCGGAATTTGTCAGAAGTTCGTCAAGAGCTGTTGCGAGCGCGGCGGTGTCGCCCGGTGGTACGAGAATACCAGTTTTGTCTGGCACCACCGCGTCGGGTATGCCGCCGGAATCGAACGCGACGACAGGAGTCTCGCAGAGAAGCGATTCGATCGCCGTGAGGCCGAGACCTTCGTCGATCGCCGGAATGACGTGCAACGTTGCTTCGCGATAACGCTCGGCGAGGTCTGCTTGAGAGAGGAGTGGTAGCCAATTGATTCTGTCGGCTACCCCGAGATCCTGTGCGAGCTCGCGAAGATGTGCATCGTCGACGCGACCGGCACCGACGACGTCGACGGTTGGACGTGTCTTCATGATCGCAAGCGCGCGGAGGAGATGATGGAGTCCTTTCTGCTCCGTCAATTTGCCGATGAAGAGGAGTCGATTGTCGTCGCGTGAATCGCCGGGGTGAAATAGCCCCGGTACAACGGGCATCGGAGCGACGATCGGATTAGCGTCTGGCACGAGTTGCCTCGCCTCGCGCGCCAACCACGAGGACACCGTCGTGAGTGCGTCTGTGGTGCGCGCGACGAAGCGAAAGGCACGAGCGCCGCCGGGAACGTCGCGGGCGAGACGTACGTCGGAACCGTGGAGCGTCGTCACGAGCGGACGACGTGCAATCGCGCGGAGACCGGTGCCGATCGCGCCGCCGGGAAACCACCAATGCGCGTGCACGAGATCGAAGTGCCCAGTCCGCAACAGCCGCAGCGATCTGGCGAAGGCGCTGGAGAGCAGCCCTGCCATCGCGACCCGCCCGCTCCATGATCCGCGCACCTGCGCGCTCATCTCGCCGCCATAGGCAAGCGTCTCCATCCCGCGCGGCGCATAACGATAACGATGGACTCGAATGCCTTCGATCACCTCGTCACTCGTTAGGCCAGATGCCGACGGGGCGAGGACCTCCGTGTCGATGCCGTGATCCTGAAGTGCTGTGGCGAGGCGAAGGATGAACGACCCGACGGGATCGTTCTCATAGCGTGGATAGGCGTGTGCGATGAAAAGCGCACGCATCAAGCTTGGGGTGCGGGTTGTTCGGCGACGTTGGCCCCGCTTGCGTCCTCGAGATTGAGTGTGTAGTTCGAGGATGTCTCGGTTGTGTGATACCGCACGGTTCCATCCGCGGCGATCGCCGTCGCGCGGGCTTGGCGGCGCGCGCGACGCCAGGCCACGAGTTCTCGCGTAGTCGCGAAATGGGGATTCAGCTCGGCGAGCCGCCTCACGAGATTCGCATAGGCGGCGGGTGCACCGGGAAACCCAAGCGCCGGCGTGAGATTTGGATGCCAGATGCCGCACCAGAGTCCATCGACCGCACGCGTTGCGTCGGCAAGCTCGAGCGCGTCCGCGATCCATGCGTCGGGTGACTCGACGCCGCGATACTTGCTCAAGGCGCGATCCATCCAGGTGAACGGAACCTCGTCGATACGTAGAGAATTCTGATCGGCCTCACTCCAGACCGGCAGCACATCGGCGACGCCGAGGCGGAAGCCGTTGCGATCGGCGAACCCGAAGGTCGAGTCATGATCGAATCCGGCCATTGCCATGGCCCGGTGGGTGACTCCCGGACGCATGCGCAGATAGTGCTGGCGAACTCCGTTAGGCATGGCACCAGCGATTGCGCCCAGACGCGTGCGTTGGGAACGAAAGCGTTCGGTGTCGACGTAGGTCTCGAAGCTACCATGCAGCTCCACGCCGTGGCCGCCGGACTGGATCGCGGCAATTATACGGCGGGCGTCGTGCGACTCGGGCAAATACGTGAGATCCCCCGCCCGCATAGTGGCGAGAGTCGGCGTTCCACAAAGAATGAACCACGTCGACTTCACGTCGTACGCCCGCTCGGCACTGAGCACGCTCTCGACTCCCTGCCAGACGGGATTCCGCGCTATGGAAGCCATGGCGGCTCGAACGACAGCGCCGGCGCGACCGAGATCACCTTTGCGTGCGAGCTCCATGAGACGCAAGCCGGTGAATACCGGCCAGCGTGCGACGACATCCAGGTCATGACTCAACGCGACGGCCCAGCGGCGACCGCGGGGCCACGGCGCGAGCAGTCGCACTGGCCTGCGTCCGGCGACGTCGATCATTGCGCGGCGCAACGCGACGGCCGCAAGGTTCAGAACCGGCGACCGCTCGTGGCCTGACGCCACGAGGTCATTATCTCTCGGCAGCACGCGGCCAAATCGGTCATAGCTCGTTGCGCGTTGCTCACGCGCTGCGGCGGCGATGGATGTCACAAGTTGCAAAACGGAGCGCGGCAGACTCACAGCTCCATCGTTCCGCTCGATATACCAGTCGCGAGCGAGACACGATTCGAGCGTCAGCGGTTCGCCGTCGCCGAGCAGACGAAGACGCACGGTGTCGCCGTTCCCCGCGAAACGCAGGACGCGCGAGAGGTCGAGCAGCAGCTCGAGCCCGAACTGCTCGGCCGAGCCGCGTGGTTGAGATTCTGGATCGAGCGCGAGCATCAGTCGCTCGCAAGCTGACCGGCCACTGAATGGAGCGCAAGTGTGCGCAGAGGCCCTCGAGGGCCAGTCCGCGATCCGCCAGCACGCACCGCCGAGTGTAGCCGTACTTGACTCGTGAGCGCGTAGCCGCTCAGACTTCGCGCGGTCGAGCCAAAGCAAAATGATTCCGAAGAAGCGAATCCCCTTCAAACACCTCATTCTTTTCGGATGGATGCCGAGCGCCCTGAAAGTATGGGCGTATCGGCATATACTCGGCTATCGGATTGGACGTGGCGTACGCATGTCGTTTGGCGGCGTGGTAGTCGGGAAGACCGTCACCCTCGGTGATCATGTCGAGATCGGATTGCTGGCAGTCGTCATGGGTCGTACGATCGCGATCGGACGTCACTCGAGCGTCGGGACGATGAGCTATGTGGCGTGCGAAAAGATCACGATGGGAGAGGACGCGCGCATTCGCGAACAGGTGTACGTCGGCGGTCCGCAGCTGCCGGAGTCCAGCTTCACGCTCGGCAGCCGGACAATCGTGCTGCAGATGGCCTACATCAATCCGACAAAGCCAGTGACGATCGGCGACGACACCGGGATCGGCGGTCATTGTCTGATTTTCACCCACGGCGCTTGGTTGAACGCGCTCGATGGTTATCCGGTGAACTACGAGCCGGTGACGTTAGGCAAGAGCGTCTGGCTTCCCTGGCGCGTGTTCATCATGCCGGGTACGACCATCGGCGACGGGTCGGTGATTGGCGCAAACTCACTCGTGCAGGGCACGATTCCGCCGTGCAGTCTTGCCGTGGGATCGCCGGCGAAGGTCATTCGCTCGGCGCCAGATTTTCCGCGGCGCCTCACGGACGAGCAGCGCGCCGCGAAGGTCGCAGAGATTATGAGCGAGTTCGATCGCTACCTTTCGTACGAGGAGACGCGGATCGAAGTGACCGGCGCAGAGCGGTTATATCGACGGGACAGACGACAGTGGCGGCTCGTCTGGCGACGCGACACCGGTCACGATGCCGCCCTCAACCGAAACGACACGCTGCTTACGGAAGTCGCGCTCGACGACGCCGAACAGCGCTCGCTCGCTGAGCGTGGCGTCTATTGGCTCGACCTTGCGGGAAGGAGTCGCAGCGAGTCGGGCAGCGCATTGACCGAGGAACTGGCGTCGTTTCTCGGCCGATACGGCATTCGCCTGCCGCGCGAGCCTGCACGTCGATGAACGAGCGCGCATTGATCAAGACGCGACTGCGGAGGAGGACGTTCCCCTCGGTCGTCTGATGAGGTAGAGGAGTCCGGGCACCACCTCGAGCACCGTGAGCCAGAGCCGTGAAGCGACGGTAACCACCGCCGCTTCCGCCGGTGTACCGAGCTGCAATGCGACGAACAGAGTAGACATGGCCCACTCGCGCGGACCGAGACCACCCGGTGCGGGAAGCCAGAGATAGCCAACGAGATAAGAAAGTGTGAACGTCGCGACGTACGATTCCCACCTTCCGCCGGAGTGACCGACAACCGAAACGGCGAAGAGCTCGAATGCAATACCGTACAGCAGCCAGGTGACGAAGTACCCGGCGGTACTCTCCCAAACGGCTTTGGCTGGAGCCGACAGCGAGACCGGTCGCTTGGTAAAGCGCGCGACCACTGTCGCCGCCCATTTCACGCTCATCGGAGCGAGCAGCAGCGCGACGAGCAGAATCGCGGTCGCCGTGATCACGGCCGTCTCAGCGGCTTCACCGAGCGCACGCAACGACTGCGTGCCGAACGCGAGAACGACGACGAATCCGGCGACGACGTTGCAGACGGCAACCATGACGGCGGAGCTGGCGGCTACACCGAGCGAGACGTTCTCGCGGCGCATCATCGTCGCCATCGACGTGAGTTGCCACACTTTGCCGGGCACATACTTTCCCAAGTTCGAAACAAACCAGACGCGCGCAGCAACGGCGAACGAGACGCGCGCATCTGAGCGGGCAAGGACGCGGCGCCAGACCTCGACGAGTAACGCATAGGTCGTGAGTATGACGAGCGACGAGAGCGCGAGCCAGCCCCAATGCAGGTGAACCTGCAGGTCAGCGGCCGACGCGTCGCGCCATTGCCGCCAGATCGTTCGCGCGGCAAAAACAATAAACGCAATCGCGAGCGCGTACTGCGCAATGCGCCAAGCGATGCGCTTAGCGCTCGGCGAAGCGGTGGCGGCAGCGTCGCTCGTCGCGATCAACGGCTGCGGCGATCGTCGGGCATCGCCGACGACGGGCCGACGATTTCATCCAGGCGCCGACGAATCTCGCGCATCTCCGCACGTTGGCCGGCGATCTGCTCGCCGAGAAGTCCCGCGGCGCCGAAGACACCGCCGAGGATGAGACACGTCTGAATGATGGTCCAGACCCAACGCTGACCGACGTCGTAGATCCAGAGGCGCGCCAGTGCGAAAAGGCCGGCGAGCACGCCGACGATGAAGATCGCCGCGCCCAGCATCCCAAAG
>DATEGN010000622.1:0-3897 GCA_035280125.1 Gemmatimonadaceae bacterium
GATCCCGGTTCGGACCCTCTCACTGCGGTTGGATCCCGATGAATGCACCGCTGTCTTTCATGACGTTCGTCGCTGTTGCTTTCGCAGCAAGCGCCGAGGCTCAGACGAGCGCAACGAAACACCCGCCGTCGACGCTCACCGAGGCTCGCGATTGGAGCGCGGCCGTCGCGCACCGCGCCAGCGAGCTGCTGTCGTCGCCTGCGATGTGGGATCGGAGGAGTGACACGACCGGCGCCTGTCCCGCGGGAGCGAAGACGTTGAGCATTCTCTGCGCGTTCGAGCGCGCAGAGGATGAGGCGGTTCACTCCGCGCGCGATCGCGCACCGTCCGCGGCGACGAGCGGACGCGTCGACTGCCGCTTCCGTCGGGATGGGTCGCGCGAGGAAGGATCGTGCGGCGTAATCGGCGGCGAGGTGCCGGTGTTCATCCTCGAGAAGGTTCCGCGGATCCAGAGCGGCGTGTGGCGCGCCGATGCACGGCCGGCTCAAGTCTGGGCAGGCGTGATGGTCGATGGCGCGCAGCCGGCGATGCACGCGGCACGTCTATCGGTCAATGCGATATCGTCGAGAAAGTACTCATCGCGCTTGATCGGTTTCAACAATGACCCGTCGATCACCTTTGCCGACTTGCAACGACTCTTTGCCACGCTCCAGGATCGGCTCTCGCACGACGAACCGTCGACATTTATCTCGTTCGGTGACTCGGTCGAGGTCGAGGTCTACCCTGACCAAGCGGGCGCGATTCGAACGTTGGAGGGTTGGTTTCCGATCTCGCGGTTCGACGCGCGCGACTCAACGGTGCGCTTCACGATTGACACCACAGCCCAAGTCGCCTTGTCCTCGCTCGATCGCAAGATCATCGAGCGCGCCGACGCGATCCTCGTCACGGACGCCGTCTGGAATCGGTCGGACAATCGGGAATGTCCGGCCGCCGCGACGACCTGGAGCATCTACTGCGCACTCGAGCGGGCGACAATCGAACTCAGTGGTGGCTTCCATCATCGCCGGCCTGCGCTCGAGCTCGTGCGTCAGGTCATCGAGGACCGTGCAAAGGACCGTGGCTATAACCATCTCCTGATGGACTACAACAACGATCCGACGACGCATCTCAGAGACGTGCGAAGCGTCTTCGCCGAGGCTCTGGCGCGAGCGGATGCCGGACAACGCCCGCGAGCCTAGGGGCCTGGAGCTTCCAGTAGCAGGCGCGATACATATTGTGCATGGAGAAAGCCCGCACCCCGCGTCCCGTGCCCACGTGCCATGCCATCACGCCCTCGCGTTAGCGCGTCGTCCAAGCTGCTCGCCCTCTCGCTTGCGACCGCCTTCGGAGCATGTACCGTATCGGCTCAGTCGAACCGCCCGGTTCAGGATACGCTCAAGAGCGTTGACCGAATCGTCGCGCGCGAGCTCGAACGGCAAGGCCTGCCTGGCCTCCAGGTCGCCATCGGCTCCAACGGTCGCGTCGTCTACTCCCATGCCGTCGGAAAGGCCGACGTCGAGAATGACGTCGCGCTGACGCCAGCGTCGCTCATTCGCACTGGCTCGATCGCCAAGTCGATCAGTGCCGTCGCCGCGATGACACTCGTCGAGGCAGGCAAATTGGATCTCGACGCGCCAGTGCAGACCTACTGCAAGGACTTTCCAACCAAGCCCTGGCCGATCACGACGCGCCAGCTGCTGAGTCACACGTCGGGCATTCGGCACTATCGGGGCACCGAAACCGAGAACACAAATCATTACATGAACATGGCGGACGGCTTCGCGATCTTCGCCAAGGATTCCCTGCTCTTCCAGCCCGGCACGCACTTCAGCTATACCACGTACGGGTACACCGTTGTTGGCTGTGTGATCGAGGGTGCGTCGGGCCATTCGTACTGGGACTACGTTCACGCACACGTCCTCGTTCCGGCCGGGATGACGCATACGATCGTTGATAACATCTTCACGATCGTACCGCATCGGGCCCGCGGCTACCATGCCCACGGCGACAGCCTAACGAACGCGGGATTGATGGACGGGAGCTACAAGATTCCCGGCGGCGGGCTGGTGTCGACATCGGAGGATCTCGTGCACTTCGGTATGGCCCTGATGTCAGGCAAGCTGCTGAAGCAGCAAACGCTCGAGCAGATGTGGACGCCGACGGGCGTGCCGCAGCTCGATGGTGGCAAGCCGTCGATTTATGGGCTCGGCTTCGAAGTCGTCACGGTAGATGGCCAGAAGATCATCTCCCATAGTGGCGGTCAGCAGGGGACGACGACTCAGCTCGTTATGGTCCCTGGCAAGTCGTTCGCGGTCGCGACGATGGCGAACGACGATCAGGCCGGGCCATGGGACGTGAATAACGCGATTCTGGACTTCTATAAAATGCCGCGTCAGCGATGAGAACTGCGTGTCGACTCTCCGTAGAAAACGTTAATGGAAGATGCCGCACTAGGGTCACTTCTTCGCGATCTCCAAGGACTGAAGTTCGACCGCGAAGACAAAGCGAGTGATCTCGAGCTCCTGCTCGACTATCTCGAGATCGTCGCGGTAGCGGCTGGCGAAAAACCGAGTCATCTCCAAGGGCAAGGTATGCGCAGCAAGAGCCTGCTCGACGGCATCGAGCGCGTCGCCGCTGCCCATGGACTACGCGTCATGCGAACCGGTGTCCTTCTTCAGCATTTCGATCGCGCTCCGAGCTACGACGCTCGCTTCGCCGAGTGGCAGGATCGGCGCGAGCGAGACGCGCGCGTGAGGGAAGGACAGGTGCTCTGGGTCTATCGTGACGCTGGACTCGAACCAGCGATACGTGCAGCAGCCGATGGCGAGACGGACGTCGCCGACGTCCTCGGCTATCCCGCGTGCTGCGTTCGCGAATACAACGAGACCGGCGTCCGAATCTGCGAAGCCATCGTCCGCCGATATCAGACCGAGTACGGCGCGAAAGATCTCGACGACCTCATTCGGCTGGCGAAAAGCAATACCAAGGTGACGATCCCTCCATCAGAGAGGCCGCAGGTCCGCCACCCTCTTCCTTACGTGCAGTTCTTACCGTGTCTCAATTGCGCCGAGTCGCCGCGATCACCAGCGGCGGAGATAAATTGGGCGATGAAGCGGCTTGCGACGCAACTCTCGCCCGCCTTTCAACGGGCGATCGACAAGGCAGTGAAAGCCGAAGTCGCCTTTCGAAAGCAACGAAACCGGCGATAGAATAGAAGGACCCGCCTAACGCTCATCACATGCCGACGTCATCGCCTCCCTCCCCTTTTCCATCCGGTCCACCCGCTAATAGGTCCGCGGCTGGTGTGCCCGCGCCACGCCTTTGGCGTTCGCGCACCGACCGTGTCGCGCTCGGCGTCATCGGCGGGCTCGCGGAGAAGCTCGGGTGGGAGGCGAAGCCATTGCGGATTTTGTGGGGACTCGAGGGCTTCCTCACCCTGCCGTTCGGCGCACTGCCGGCCATCGTGCCGTATCTTGCCCTTTGGGGCATCACCGAGGCGCGCGGCACGCCCGCGCCAACGCAGCCGCTCCGTCGGTCGCGCAAGCATCATATGATATCGGGCCTGCTCGGCGGCGTCGGCGAGTGGCTCGGGATCAAGCCGTGGCTCGTTCGGCTTGGCTTCGGCGCGCTGACGTCACTGACCTTTGTCTTTCCGGGTGTCATCGCCTATCTGGTTTTGTGGGCGAAGACGCCTCTCGCCAAGGCCGAGGGCGAAGAGTGACTCGTTAGGTACTCAGTGGCTGGGAGGCCCAGGGTTGTGGGACGCGAATTGCGCTAATGTGGAGCGAATGGACCGCCAGACCCTGCGTCCGTCATCATTAAGATCCAACGGGCCGGAGCGCGCTAATCGCGCGGCACTTCGATGAGCGCAACGTCCGAGTTCTCCTCGGCTCGCTCGAACATGATGCGCTTGCCGTC
>DATEGN010000623.1:0-8548 GCA_035280125.1 Gemmatimonadaceae bacterium
GCACGAGCACAGCCCGGTATGGTCGCCCGACGGATCGCAGCTCGCCTGGCTGTCTGATGTGAGCGGTGAGTATCAGCTGATGATCGGCGATCAGCTCGGTCTCTCGAAGCCGCGCGTCGTGCAACTACCGGGCAATGGCTATTACTCGTCGCCGACGTGGTCCCCCGACGGCAAACACCTCCTTCTCGAGGACAACCACCTCACGCTGTGGACCCTCGACGTCGCCAGCGGCCGCGCGACCAAGATCGACAGCGACACATATTTCGATCCAACGCGCGATATCGACATGGCGTGGTCGCCGGATTCGCGCTGGGTTGTGTATTCACGAAACGTCGACAGTCACCTGCGCGCGGTCTTTCTCTATTCGCTCGAAGAAGGGAAGCCGCACCAGGTCACTGACGGGATGTCGGACGTCGTCTCGCCGGCCTTCGACGCCAACGGCAAGTATCTCTATTTCCTTGCGAGCACGGACTACGGTCCGCGAACGAGCTGGCTCGAGATGAGCTCACTCGATCGGCCGGCGCGCCGCTCGATCTATCTCGCCGTTCTCTCGGCAAGCGAGCCGTCGCCGCTTCTTCCGGAGACTGGTGACGAGCCGATCGCGGCAACGGCGACCGTTGCGCTGGCGTCGAAACCGCGCGCGGACACGACGGCGTCGCAGGTTCGCATCGACATCGACGGTATCTCGCAGCGCATTCTGCCTATTGGCCTGCCTGCCGGCGAGCTCAGTGATCTCAATGCTGGCTCGGCGGGCACGTTCTTTTATTTGGACGCGATGCCGAACGCTGCGGCTGGCGCTCGCTTGGAGCACTATTCGCTCAAGGATCGCTCGGCGACACCGATTCTCGAGGGCATCCGGTCGTACACGCTCTCCGGCGACCGTAAGAAGTTGCTCTATCAAGCGGCGCGTGGGGCGCCGGAAAGCCGCTGGGGAATCGTCGCGGCCGACAAGCCGGGCAAGGTCGGTGAAGGCGCGATCAACGTTGGCCAGCTGGAGATGCTCGTCGATCCTCGCGTCGAGTGGGCTGAGATTTTCAAGGAAGCCTGGCGAACGCAACGCGACTATTTCTATGACGCCAAGATGCACGGGGCGAATTGGCAGGCAGTGTACGACAAGTACGCTCCACTCCTCCCGTATGTCGGCCACCGCTCGGATCTTGGTTATCTCATCGCCCTCACCGGTGGGGAGCTTACAGTTGGTCACTCGTATCTGAGCGGTCCGGGCGACGAGCCGGAAGAGCAGCCGGAGTCGGTCGGCTTGTTAGGCGCCGACTTCGCGATCGAGAATGGCCGGTATCGCATCACGCACATTTACAGCGGCGAGAACTGGAATCCCGAGCTTCGTGCCCCGCTCAGCGCGCCCGGAATTCGGGTTGCCGAAGGCGATTACATCCTCGAAGTCAATGGGCGTCCGCTCGCCCCGCCGACCAATGTGTACAGTCTCTTTCAGGGAACTGCTGGGCATCAAACGTCCATTCGCGTCGGCAAGTCGCCGACTGGCGACGACGCACGCGTCGTGACGGTCGTTCCGGTCGCGAGCGAGGAGGGCCTCCGGACGCGCGCGTGGATCGAAGCGAATCGTCGCAAGGTGGATCAGCTCTCGGGCGGACGTCTCGCCTACGTGTGGCTGCCGAACACCGCGGGCGCCGGGTATACGTCGTTCACACGCTACTTCTTCGCGCAGCAGGAGAAGGAAGGCGCGGTGATCGACGAACGGTACAACCACGGCGGCATGGTTGCCGACTACATCGTCAATGAGCTCGAGCGCAAGCCGATGGGCTACTTCGCGACGCGTGAAGGAAAGGTGTCGACGACACCGATCGCCGGCATCTACGGTCCGAAGGTGATGTTGATCAACGAATCGGCAGGATCGGGCGGCGACGCGCTGCCGTACATGTTCCATCAGCGGCAGATTGGTCCGCTCATCGGCATGCGGACCTGGGGTGGGCTCGTCGGGACGTTAGGCGTTCCACAAACCATCGACGGCGGCGGCATCACGGCGCCTGGTTTAGCGTTCTATGATCTGCAGGGCAAGTGGGCGGTAGAGAACGAGGGTATCGCGCCGGATGTCGAGGTCGAATACACGCCCGCCGATGTGATCAAGGGGCATGACCCGCAGCTCGAGCGTGCGGTACAGGAAGCGCTGGCGATACTCAAGCAAAAGCCCGCCTTGCGAGTTGCGCGACCGACGCCGATCGATCGAACGGCCCGCGGGAATCCTTAGTTGTCATCCTCAGCGAAGCGAAGGATCTGCTTTCGGGGTCGTGAAGGCAGATCCTTCGTCGCTTGCGCTCCTCAGGACGACCGTTCTCAGCGAGGCGTAGGCGCCTTCCACGGCGCCGGCCGCTCGAGCACCGGCAGGACATTGACGAGCGTCGCTCGCGGCCACATCGACGGCACTCCACGAACGAACGTGACCAAGCCATCGATTGGAGACCGCACCTCACCCGTCTTCCGACCGAGGAAATCGGTCGTGTAACCAAGCAGTTGGCCCCTCTTCACGCGCGTATCGCGATCGACACTCGCGACGAAAACGCCCGCGCTGTCTGCGGCCACACGAGCGCCAGCGCCATCCAGCCACATCGGCCGCCTAACGGCCGTGTAGGGCCTGTCGAGCATCTTGAGCGCCCCAAGCACGTTGAGCGATCCGTCCACGAGGGCGGTGATATCACCCGGCGCAACGATGCCACTCCGACCGGCCTCGGCGACCAGTACCGTCTTCCCGCGCACGAGTGCCTGTCCGGAGAGCGATCGTCCTGCGTTAGGCGCCGAAGGGTCGATATCGGTGATGATGACGTGATCGAGACCGAACGCCATGATCAATTTGAGCGCCGCCGAGTCCTGCGCGGGCTTCCCGCCACGGAACCAGTAGCTGTACGGACGCAGGTTCTCGTCGAGATCACCGCCGTGCAGATCCACGACCACATCCGCCGGCGCGACGACCTGGCTCGTCATCAACGCCAGAGCCCGATCCGTCTGCGTCCCGCTCGAGTCGCCAGGATATCGGCCGTTCATCCCTTTGCGATCGATCGGATTGACGTGCGGCGTCATCTGCGTCCACGACGCGATGTTGATGATCGGAACGACGATCACCGTCCCGGCGAGCTTCGTCGCGTCAATCCGCGGAATCAGCCGCTGCATGGCGATGATCGAGCTGTACTCCGTGCCGTGGCTACCTGCGACGAATGCGACGGTCGGTCCGGGCCGCGCGCCATGAATCACGGCGACGGGAATGTCGAGCGCCGAATCGGACCCCGCGGGCACCGCAATCACGCCGGTAGCCGTCGTTCCACGCTGCGCCGTCGCGCTGCCTACGCTGAAGGCAGATGACTGCTGTTGCTGGGCGCCTGAGGCAATCGGAAAGACGCCCGCGATTCCGAGTACTAGCGAAATCATCTTCATTGTGCGGCACCTTTGGGAGAGTTCTCGTGGCGATACTGCGTCTTGCCTTTGAAAATGAACAGAGGGACTTACCGGCCCTGCTTCGGCCCCCAGTTCACCTGATTCAAATCCTGTAAAAGACGGTCCACGAGCCGTTGCAAGCCCGAGAGCAGATCCGCTTGCGCAAATCGTAATTCGAGACCGGGAAAGTTCCTGTCCTCGGACAGGTCGCGCGTCGAGAGGCGCACCGAAACGGAATCACCTCGCGCGCGGTACAACCCGCCCGCCACGACAGCACCGACGCCTAACCGCGCACCGACCGCGCGTCGCTCCATGATCTCGTGCGTGGCGCGGGCAGCCGAATCGGCCACGATCTCACCGCCGAGTCGCTTCACGACCGCCGCCCGTAACGAGTCTCCGAGCTGTCGCGCCAGAACTCCCAAGGAGTCGATTCCCGTCTGATTGTCGAGATCGAAAACGAGGACTCGCTTCGGGTCCGTGCGCGACCGCCAGGTCACCCGCTCGAGCGCACGCGACACATCGCGCACGATCCCCAGCGCCTCCTGCGGCTTGTCGAGGTCCGTCGCCGTGCGGGCTGATTGCGGATAATTGCGCCACACATCCAGCACCACCGATTGCGCGAGAATCTCGTCGGCTCGCATTGAAAGAATGCTCATCACTATCGCGCCGATGCCGAGGCTGTCGGCGATGCGTCGCTGCGAGCCGAGGTCACCCTGCGATATCATTCGTACCAGCTCGGCGTCCGTCGCCGGCGTGTAGCCCTGCGCGATCAGTGCCTTGTGGAGTGAGTCCTCGATCGCATGAGCGGTCGGCGCGGCTTCCGACCGCAGCGTCGCGTCGCGCACCGGCAGAATCGCGACCCGTCGCGGGCGCGCAAAGATGGGCTTGGGCGCCGCTGTCGGCCGTGCCGCCGGCTTCGCCGCGCTGCGCGCGCCGCCTGCCAATCGCGGCGCCGTTGCCGGCGGGGTGGGCACAGACAGAAGTGCCTTGCGAGTCTCGCGCATGGCAGAATCCGTGTAGGCACGGACGAGCCGCCGTCGCAGAGAGTCCAGGCCGGCGTCGTTAGGTAGCCCTGCCTTCAGCCTCGCCTTCGCCATCTGCGTCCGTACCGCCTCGGCGATTCGAAGCGAGTCATCGCGCGTCAACCGAACTTGGGGCACCGCGGCAGCGGTGCTGTCGTGACGCGCTAAGCTGTCTGCAGACCGGACCGCCGGTGGTGGCACTATGGCGCGTGAGCCACGCGCCAACACCACCCCCATCGCGATAATGGCCAACGTCGCGACTCCCCCGATCGTGAAAACAAGTCGTCGCGACCGTGCTGGCGTGGCCGCTGCAGCTCCACTCGCCGACGCCCGTTGAGTCGCGGCCGCCGACGAGTCGGTCGATGGCGGAGTCGTGAAGGCCTCCAACTCCGACAACGCCGCGGTTGCGGTAGCCGGGCGATCATCCGGGTGCTTCGCGAGCAGCCGCATGACGAGCGACGCCAACGCCGGCGGCACACCGGGACATGCTTCCTCGAGCGGCGTCGGCATGCGCGTGAGTTGCGCCGCCATCGTCGCCTGCGGCGAGCTTCCGCTGAACGGCTGCACACCCGTCAGCAGCTCATACGCGAGCAGGCCCACGGCGTACAAGTCCATCCGATGATCGGCAGTCGGATCCGCCGCGAGCTGCTCCGGCGCCATGTACGCCGGCGTGCCAATCGCGATCCCAACGGAGGTCGTGCCAGAGTGTGGCAACGAGGCAGAGAGTGCCTTCGCGACCCCGAAGTCCGTCACCAGCGAATGCGCGCCATGATGGAGGATGTTTCCCGGCTTGATATCGCGATGAATCACGCCGCGCCGGTGTGCGTACGCGAGCGCGTCCAAGACGTCGTGCAGCACGCGTGTTACCGTTCGCGCCGAGAACTTGCCCGTGTGGATCAGCGAGTCGCGCAGCGACACGCCTTCGACGAACGGCATCGTGTACCAGAGCAAGTCGCCATGCTCGCCCGCGCTGAGCACGGGCACGATGTGCGGATGCTGCAGCTGCGCCGCAAGCATGATCTCGCGGCGGAAGCGCTCGCGGTTCACCCCGGCGCCCAGCTCCGGCTTCAGGACTTTGACCACGACAGTCCTGCCCAGCGCATGCTCGTGGGCGACGAACACATGACTCATCCCTCCCCCCGTCAGCTCGCGCTGAATCGTGTAGGCGGGTGCGAGTGCGTTCTGGAGCTGTTCGCGAAAGGAGTCAGTATCCACTGGAAGTCCCCGGCAGGGACGGACGAAATTACGGCGAAGCTCAGTCCGCAGGTAGCGGCGCGGTCTCCCGTTTTCTCATCCTGTTCGACACATCCAGGCCCGGATGCGCAAGTCCAGTCGTACAGCCATCGGTGTCGCGGCCATCCGCGCGGCGCATCAGCTCGTCGATGCGGAACCCCGCATCCTCGAGGATCCGATCATTCTCAAGCTGCTCGGAATCGAGACACTCGACACGATCCAGGAAGACCGAGACCGCTATCAGACGCCCGGCTCCCTGGCGCTGCGCTCGCACATCGTGCTGCGGAGCCGTTACGCCGAGGATCGACTCGCCCAGGCCGTCCTTCGAGGTGTGACGCAGTATGTCATCCTCGGCGCCGGCCTCGACACCTTTGCCTATCGGCAGCCGCCGTGGGCCCGCGATCTTCGGATCTTCGAGATCGACCGCGCGCCAATGCAGAGGGAAAAGAGGGAAAGGCTTTCGCTGTCGCGCGTCTTCGTTCCCGATAACGTCATCTTCGGCTCGATCGACTTCGAGAGAGAGAGGCTGGTTGACACGCTCGCCAAGTACGGTCTCGACATCGCACAGCCGACCTTTTTCTCGTGGCTCGGCGTCACGATGTACCTCACGGAAGCGGCGGTTCTGGAAGTGTTGCGCGACGTCATGCGCTTCCCCAAAGGCAGCGAGATCGTCTTCACCTTCGCGCCAGCGCCGACGGGCGACGACGTAGTGGATGAAGCGTTGCAGCGTTTCATCGCCGAGCTTGCCGCCTCCGCGGGCGAGCCATGGCAGACTTACTTCAAACCCGATGACCTGGCAGCGCGTCTCGGCGCCGAGGGATTCTCGAATGTCGAGTTGATCGAGCCCTCTGAGGCAGCAGCCCGATATTACGTCGCGCGTAAGGATGATCTGCCGCCGCCGCGGAGACGCATGATCGTGAGTGCCACGGTCTGAGAGTGCAGAGGGTAGAGAGTAGAGAGTAGAGAGTAGAGCGTAGAGCGTCGCGTGTTCAGCCGGGATGATTGTTTGCACTAGACCGGGAGGATTGCTGAGGCCAGGGTACCTCGGTGAGGATCCGCCTGGAGAGCTCAAGCTCTTTGGGGACCGAGTTGCGACGCTTGTTGTCGGTGGCTGTCTTTGACAAAGTCCAAACTCTGCTGGCCGGGCTCTCCAAAGTCCCGTCGAAATCCTGCATCGCGTCCTTGACAATCCGCCCGGTCTGTTATCCTCCCGGTCTGTACAGCGCCTGCGACCCTCTACTCTCTGCGCTCCACCCTCTACCCTCTGTTGCACTCCCACGGGGAACGACTCATACTGCATTCATGAGCCGTGCATTCGTGAACGAGGACGCCGGCGCTGGCGGACCCAAACGGCACTACGGTCTTCCCCCGCGCGACGATCCGGGCTACGACGCTGCTGCCGCGCACGTACTGCTCGAGGCCGCTCGCGAGGGCGAGACGCCTGCCGCGGAGGAGGCGACGGGCTATTACTGGGGCGAGCGCCGCCTGCACGCGCACGTCCGCCGAATTCTCGAGCGGGCCGAGCGGGAAGGGGACGACCGGCTCGCGCAGCTCGCGGCACGCTTTCTTCGTTAGGCGGATGTCAGTCCATCACATCGTCGTTGAAGCTGCCGGCGACATTCCCGATCGCGCGTTGAGGCGCTTTCGTCTCGCCTTGCGCAGCCTGCGCACGCTCGGCCCCGTGCTCGCGTGGCTGCGCGCTCAGGAGCCGCCGCGGATCATTCGTGAGATCGTCACGCAAGACGAGTATACGCACGACGTGATCGTACCATGGAGCGAGCGCCTCGTTCTCGTTTTCGACACGACGTGAATGGGCGCGATCGCGGCGGTCGCCGTGTGGGATCATGATCCACTGCCAAGTGAGCTGCTCGACAGCCGTCTCGCGCGCGGCTGGACGCCGACGCCGTCGCGGCTCAAGGGCGGAGATCGCGTCCTCGGCTACGCCGGTTGTGTCGTCACCAGCGCGCCCCACCGCGGCAGCGATGGCCTCGGTCTGCGGACTTAAGCATATCATAAATGCCAAGCTGGCGTGACTTGAGCGCGCTCGCCTCCGAGCTCGCCGGTGACGCGAAGCGAGCTTATGACCGTGCACTCGGCAAGACCGGCGCATATCGCGTCGTCGGCTACCGAGGGTATGGGACAACCGATCGTGCGCTCGTCCTCGGGCGCGTCCTCGAGCATACCCGCATCGCGACCGCCGAAGCCTCGCACGCGCGATGGCGCAACTTGTTGGCGATGCTGCAGCGCATCGATTCCGACCCGTTGCCGTTTGCGAACGTGCAGGCACGCATCGGAGACTGTGAGACGCATTTCGTGGCCGACGACGAGGGGTTTTTCCGTCACTGGGTCGATACGGAGCAAAGACTCGCCGCCGGTGAGTGGCACACGGTTCATCTCGAAGTCGTCGCGGGATCGGAGACGCCGGTTGCCCGCGCGGCGCACGTCCCCGCAAGCGTTCTCGTACCTTCGCCGCGCGCGGAGCTCGGTGTCATCTCCGACATGGACGACACCGTACTCCAGTCCAACATCACGAGCTTCGTGCGTGCCGCTCGGCTCGTGCTGCTCGAGAATGCGCGCACGCGACTGCCGTTTCCGGGCGTCGCCGCGTTTTACAGGGCGCTCGCACAGGGTGCGAGTGACGCCGGTGCCAATCCGATTTTCTATGTCTCGAGCAGCCCGTGGAATCTGCACGATGTGATCACGGACTTTCTCGACGCGCAGAAGATTCCGATTGGACCGATGCTGCTTCGAGATTGGGACATGCGTCCGGACATGCTCCGAACGCGCGAGTACAAGCTCGGTCAAATTCGCGAGATTCTCTCCACGTATCCGAGGCTGCCCTTCATTCTCGTCGGAGACAGCGGACAGGAGGATCCAGAGATCTATGGGAC
>DATEGN010000624.1:0-4260 GCA_035280125.1 Gemmatimonadaceae bacterium
GAAGCTGTTGCCGGCTCTTTCCCCGGTCAAAGGGCCTCCTGCCACCACCATCTCAGTCTGAACGAAGCGCGATCGCCGGGTCAACGCGCGTCGCCCGGCGCGCCGGAAACATCGCCGCGCCGACGCCAATCGCAAGCAGCAGCACCGCGGCACCACCGAGAGACACGGGGTCGAGCGGGCTCACCTCGAACAGTTGCGCCGCGAGCACGCGTCCGCCGAGCATCGCACCGACGAGACCGACCACGGCGCCCACGCCAATCACCCAGGCGGCTTCGCCGAGGATGAGCTGGTACACGTTGCCCGGCGTCGCGCCCAATGCGATCCGGACGCCGATGTCGCGCGTCTGCTGCCTAACGGCGCTCGACATTACGCCATACAGCCCGATGCCCGACAGCAGGAGCGCGACAATGCTGAAGCCAGTCAACAGGAGTGCGCTGAGCCGCGGCTGCGCGAGCGGCGCATCGAGCAGCTCGTCCATCGTTTTCTCATCGAACAGCACGAGCTTCGCATCGGCGTCGCGAATGGCCATGCGGAGCGCGGGCATCATCGCACCGAGCGGTGCCGTCGTTCGCACCGCGACGAAGCCGTTCCAGAATGGCTGCACCTGGTCCCAATTGAAATACGCGACGGGCCCGGTCTTTCTGAGCTCGCGGAAGTGCGTGTCGCTGGCGATACCGACGACCGTATAGGTGTTGTTGAAGGGGAGCTCGTTGACGCGCTTCCCAATCGGGTCCTGTCCTGGCCACAGCTGCCTGGCGAGTGTTTCATTAACCACGACGACTCTCTCGGCGGCCTTCGTATCGGCCGATAAAAGTCCACGCCCCCTGCGAATTGTTATTCCAAATGTTCGAAAATAGTCCGGCCCCACGAATTCCCACGGTACGAATGGAGCATGCTCTCGCTCGGACGCTGGCTCGTCCTCACGCATGAGCTTCATGATGAAAAGCGATTGCCCCCTGAACGGATTGCTCTCGATCGGAGTAGCTGCCACCACCCCCGGCACGGCCTCGATGCGTTGAACGAGCTGCTTTGCTACCGCGAAGATCCGATCATTATTCGGGAGGTCGCTCTCCGGTCCGGTGAAAGACAGTATCGACAGGTGCTCTGGTCGATAGCCAAGGTCCATCGACTGGAGACGCGTCAGCGTACGGACGAGCAGTGCGGCACCGCTGAGCATAACGAGTGCGAGTGCCATCTGGGTTGCCACGAGCCATCGTCGGGTGCGCCGCTTCGATCGACCTTCCGCGCCCGCGCGTGTGTCGGCGCGGAGGAGCGCGTACGAACGAACGCGTGCTCCCAGGATGCTCGGCAGAAACCCGAAGGCCATGGTGGCGAAGATAACGATGCCCGCCGTGTAACCCAGCGGCGCGCTCGATAGCTCGAGCGCGTCGACGCGCGGCAACTGTGTTGGTGCAAGCGCGCTCACGATGTGAAGCAAGCCGATTGCAAACACGCCGCCGAGTATGCCTCCAATCGCGGCGATCACGAGGCTCTCGATGAGGAACAATCGCGCGACATCGGCGTGGCTCGCGCCGATCGCGTGACGCACCGCCACCTCGCGCTCACGCCCGAGGAACCTGACGAGCATGAGATTGCCGACGTTGACGCAGGCGATGAGCAGCAGGAGTCCGACGGCGACGGTGAGCGCGACGAGCGTCGGCCGCGACGAGCCGAGCACCGTGTCCGTCAACGAATGTACTTCGACCCCCGACACCTCGAATCGTATTGGCGCCTCGCCCGGAGCGCGTGGAATGACCGCGAACGGATTGCGGCGCTGAGTAAGTGCAAAGAGTCCCTGGCGCGCGGCATCGAGCGTCACGTTAGGCGCGAGCCGCGCGACGATGTCGGCCTGGATTGTCTGGTCTGGCGGGAGCGGCAGCCACATCTCGGTGCCGGCCGGGTAAGCAAATCCCGCCGGCGCGACACCAACAATCCGCGCCTGCTCCTCGGTGTACGGCAATACAAGTGCTCGCCCGAGGACTGCCGGATCACCGCCGAAGTATCGCTCCCACGCGGCGTGACTCAGCACGATGACGGTCGGCGCGCCCTTTCTACCGTCCTCGGGCAGGAACAGCCGGCCGTGCTCCGCGTGCATGCCGAGCACATCGAAGAGATTGGCTGACGTGCGGAGCGCGGCGATGTTGAGCGTCGTCGATCCATATAGGAAGGGCACCGGCTGCGGGCCCATGTGATAGACACCCGCCACACCGCGAAAGAGCTGGCTATCTCGCGCGATCTCGGCGAGATACGGAAATGGCGCATCGAGGTGCGTGCCGCGCGGATCGAGCGGGTGCATGACGACGAGCCGATCCTGATCGACGACGGGCAGCCGATTCACGAGCACCGTCGTGAACACGGTGTACATCGCCGCGGCCATGCCGATACCGATGGCGAGGATCGCGGACGCGGTCGCTACGAACGTCGGTGAGCGTCGCAGGCTCCGGAGCGCGACGCGGGCGTCACCGAGGAGTTTTTCCATGCGTGTGTCTCCAGTAATCGATGCGAAGTCACCGGCCGACCAAGAGACACTTAACCGGCGCGCGACCCTGACGCGACAGATGGATGCATTGTCACCAGACCCAATCGTTGATTCAGGCGCGAACCGACCGAGAGGAAGAGATACCGATGAGATCCTCAACGACGAGCAAGGGTCCGACACCCGTTCGCTGGTCGAGCCGAACACGCGCCAGTCACAGACCAAGATCGGCGAACCAACCGCGGCGAGGGCATTGTCGATTTCCACGGCGTACACGTCGGTTGTTGGATGTGGTGAGCCGTCGTGGTCCATGTGGAAGAGCATGATGACGCGGTCTCCGCAAAGCGGCGACAGGAATGGCGAACACACGAAGCCGCTGGCGTCGGTATGATCGAGGATCGGCCGCTCCACCAGCTCCCCAGGGTGTGCCCACGGTGGTCCCAGGCTCAACCATCGGCGCGCGCCACTCTGTGATCTCCTGTTCGACCCGCTCCTTTACCTCATCGGAGTTCATCGGATACCTAACGCCTCGTGTTCTTCTGCGACGGGACGACTTAATATGCGGGAACCAGCTTGCGAAGCTACGTGCCCGCCAGCCGCCCACTGCAATACTCTTCGCGCTCGGCAGCAACAGCGCAACGTTAGGCGGCAGAAGATGAGCTCTAACGGTTGAGGGTGAACGTGAAGAGTAGCTCAACGACGGTCCGGGGGTGCGAGGCGACGAATCGCATATACGGCACGGCAGCACGGACGGACCCAACAAGATCTGGCGTCGACGTACGCACAACCTGAAGCGTGGTGGCGTCAGGAACACCAGCACTGTCGATCGCAACACGGAAGACAATTTCGCCTTCCACACCCGCGGTCCGCATCTCCGGCGGGCACCATGGCAAAACGCAGCGCGTCACCACCGGCGGGACAACCGGTTGATTGCGGTCGTCCCACGCCCCAGTGACGCGGCACGTACTGGTGGAAGCGAGCGTCCCGGCGGACCGGGGTACGGTCGAACGGGACGCGGGCGACTGCGATGTGGCGCAAGCGATCGCCAGCGTGCAAATCACTATAATCGGTGCTGATTGCGCGCGGAACTGGTGCAGCACTATCCCCCTTATCGATGGTCAGAGCGGTCGCCTAACGCCCCCAGCTCAACAGATCGTTAGGCGACCCGGCGCATCGACGTCAATTCAGCTGGCCGCGCATCTCAGATGAAGCCGCCGGTGACACCGTACAGTACTAGGAATATCGACATCGCCGGATAGAAGATAGTCGCGAGCGTCGCGTAAGCACCGACGACGCCAACCACAGTCCGCGCCGGTCCTTCCTGAAGTCGATTTAGCCAGCGCGGACCGCGCTCCAGCAGCAACACGGCAACGCCAGCTGGGAAGTTGATTAACAGAAAACCCACAACGATGTATGCGAGCGGCCAAGTCGGGCTCTCATTCGGATCGAAAGACCAGTGCCACCACCAGATCTGATAGGCTGCGACAGCGCTAGCTATCGCCCAATAGGTGTGCCACATGAGGGTCCGACCTGCTCGCGCTCGTACGGCGTCCATCGCGAGCATGAGAACCAGCGGACCGCTTGCGATTGCCACGTACCAAGCAGTAATGGATGCCTCAACGGCATTTTTCGAAGCCAGCATAAGCGTACGGAACGGACCACGGAGAACGGCGCAAACGCTTCACGCAAACTGCCACTGTTTGGCGTGACGTGAGCGGAGAAGCCTACGCTGAACAGTGAAACTTGGCTGCCTGCGGGACGATACGTAGACTGACGTAGCTGAT
>DATEGN010000625.1:0-6356 GCA_035280125.1 Gemmatimonadaceae bacterium
GCCCTCCACGTGACTACGGCGAATGAAACCACCGTCAGCACCAGAATCGAGGCGAGCAGGCGATGTGTCCACTCGACCACCAAATCGGGCCGGTTCATCGGTGGGAAGAGATGGCCGTAGCACAGAGGCCAGTGGTCGCCACATCCCATTCCGGAGCCGGAGATTCGAACGATCGCCCCGAATACGAGATGTGTGAACGCGACGAAAAGTGCCGCGTACGAAAATCGACGTAACGTTACAAGAGTGCCCATGGGCTCAAACGTTGACGTGGAGGGTGCGCCAAGTCATCACGAGCACCACAGCAAGCGCGATGGCAGGAACGACGGCCCACGCGAGCTCAGTGAATCGTCGCGGCGAGGCGCGAACTACCGAGCGAACAATCACGATGTGGGCGACGAGACACACGAAAACGGCAGCCCAAAACAGGAATTGGGCGAGCAAAGCAGTCACGATTGCAAAATTGTGAGAGGGATGGAGGACAATACGAAAGCTGACGACAGCGCGCGGTTCGGTCAATCAGCGAAGTCCTTCCGCGAATGCTGCGCGCGACCTAGCATACTGACTCATGCGTGAACCCTTGGCCGACCCACCGTCAACGCTGCCGCGCCGCCTCGGACTCTGGAGCGCGATTGCGGTCGTAATCGGCACGACGATCGGCTCCGGGATCTTTCGGTCACCGGCAAGCATCGCGAGCCGGCTCCCAGGGCCACTGCCGCTATTCGCGGTCTGGGTGGTTGGGGGCGCGCTTGCGTTATGCGGAGCCCTCACTCTTGCCGAGGTCGCCGGGGCGCTGCCCTACACAGGAGGAATCTATGTCTTCCTCCGCGAGGGATGGGGCCGACTTCCCGCCTTTCTCTTTGGTTGGGCCGAGCTGGTAATCATCCGCGCCGCGGCGTTGGGAGCGATCGCGATCACCTTCGCCGAGTATTTCCTGCGCGTGCTCGGGTACGATCCAACGAAGGCACCTTACGATTCGTACGCGCACTACACGGCCGCGGTCGCGATCGTCATCATGGCCGCGGTGAATATCGTCGGCGTGAAGTTCAGCTCGTGGGTGCAGAACATCACGACGATCGCGAAGTATGCTGGCCTCCTGCTGATCGTACTCGTCGCGCTCGCGTTAGGCTTTCCGCGAACCGGCGGCCACTTCACCCCGGCCGCGCCGCCGGGCAGCTTCTCGGTTTCAGCGTTCGGACTCGCCCTCGTGTCGGTGCTGTGGGCTTACGACGGCTGGGCTGATCTCAGCTTCATCAGTGGCGAGGTCAAAGATCCCCGACGCAACATGCCGCGCGCGCTGATTCTGGGGGCCATAGCAATCATCGCTATTTATTTGCTCGCAAATGTCGGCTATCTCGCGGTCATGCCGGTTGACGAGATTCGCGGGTCGCGGCTCGTCGCCGCGGACGTCGCACAGCGGCTGGTGGGCGCTGCGGGCGTGCTCTTCGTGTCGAGCACCGTAATGCTGTCGACCTTTGGCACGCTCAACGGATCGATCCTCACGTCGCCACGGATCTGGTTCGCGATGGCCGACGACGGGTTGTTCTTCCGGCGCGTATCCGCGGTGCATCCACGCTTTCAGACGCCGTACGTGGCGATCGCGATCGCGGCAGCGCTGGGCGCGGCCTTCGTGCTGCTCCGCACGTTCGAGCAGCTCGCCGACACCTTCGTCACCGCCATCATCCCGTTCTACGCGTTAGGCGTCGCCTCCATTTACGTATTGCGGCGGCGCGCGGACTACAATCCGCCGTTCCGGACGCCCGGCTATCCGGTGGTTCCGGCGTTGTTCGTGCTCGCGACGATCTATCTCCTGGCGAATGCGATCATCGATCCCTCGAGCCGTTGGGCGACGCTCGCCGTGATGGGTGTGACGTTGGCGGGGATTCCCGTTTTTTATCTCACGGTTGGGCGACGGCCTGCCGTTACCTCCTCGCGCGCCGAGTCGGCAGCAGACTAGCGAACTGTCATTTTTTCTCGTCGTTTCGCTCCTCGGAATGACAGACAGAGTTTGCTCTCCTTCGAACGCGTTATCACGAAAGACCATGAAACTGGCTCTTCTTCTCTGCCTTGTCGCATCGTCGGCCGCGGCGCAGACGCCGATCGACACCGGCACAACGCTCATTCACGCTGGCCGGGTGTTCGACAGCGAACACGCCGCGTTCCTTCCGGCACGTGACATCCTTGTAAAGCGCGGAATGATCGACTCCGTGGCCGAGCACATTGCGACGCCCACGGGAGCGAAGGTCGTCGACCTCTCGCGGTACTCCGTGCTTCCAGGCCTGATCGATTCGCACACGCATTTGCTTTACCTCGAGAGCCCGTCAGGCGAGCTCACGACTCAAGGAGCCACCGCGGTGATCGTGGAAGGCACGCCACTCCGCGCGCTGCACGGCGCCGCGCGTGCCCGGACCTTTCTCGCCGCCGGCATCACGACCGTGCGCGACCTCGGCAACTCGGGCCGCTTCGGTGACATGGCGCTTCGGGATGCGATTCGCGACGGCAGCGTCGACGGTCCACGAATGATCGCGTCTGGCCCCGGCTTGAGTCCCGAAGGTGGTCAGTTCCCAGGGCTGCAGAGCAGCTATCGGGCCATCGCCGAGGAGGAGTATCGCGTTGTACGCGGGCCGCAGGACGCCGCGTTAGGTGTGCGCGAGAACGTCACCTACGGCGCCGATGTCATCAAGATCTACTCGAACAACACGCCGAACAAAGGCTCGCTCTCGGTCGACGAGATGCGCGCCATCGTCGACGAGGCGCATCGGCTGCACGTGAAGGTTACCGCGCATGCGACGTCCGACGAAGCAGTGTGGCGCGCCGCCGTTGCCGGCGTCGACGGCATCGAGCACGCATATCAGGTTGCCGACTCGACGCTCACGCTCCTGAAGCAAAAAGGCATCTTCATGGTGCCGACGGATCTCGACAGCGCGACGGTGCTCCGTTACGGAACTCGCTCGCAGGGCAAGTTCACCGTAACGCCCGCCCAGGTTCCGACGATTCTCAACGGCCAACGAGACCGTTTGCGTCGAGCAATGAAGATGGGAGTCACGATTGCTGCCGGCTCCGACAACTATCTGGATATGGGAATGCCGCAAGGCGAGGCCGCGAAGCACAATCTGTTCGCGTATGCCGAGGGCGGCATGCCGAATCTCAGTGTCGTGCAGGCCGCGACATGGAATGCCTCACGCCTGCTGGGGCTCGAGAATCGCATCGGTGTCGTAAAGCCGCACGCGTACGCGGACATCATCGCGGTCGAGGGCGATCCGGCGACGGACATTCACGCGCTCGAACGGGTGCGATTCGTGATGAAGCAAGGGACGATCTACGTCAACAAGTTCTCGGCGATTCGCGAGTAACTCAATTGTCATCCCTCGCTTCGCTCGGAATGACTCGCTGCTAGAAGATGCGCAGGTTTATGTACTTCCGCGGATTCTTCTTGAAGTCGTTCATCAGCGAATCGACACTGCCGACGAGATTCCGGACGTCCCGATAGAGAGAGGTATCCGTCAGCAGGCGTCCGGCAGACCCTTCGCCCGTGTTGAGCTTGGCGAGAGCGACGTTCAGCTGACGAGATGCGCTGTCGAGTGACGTCGCGAGCTTCGCGAAGTTCTGGCTCGTTGACGAGAAACTGCGGAGCGTCGAGTCGATGCGCGCCGAGTCGATGGCTGTTGCCGCGCGTCGGTACGCGGCGAGCGTTGCCGTGAGATTGCGATTCTGCTCGGCGGCGATCGCTTGAAGCTCCGATGCGAGCGACGTCGTCGACGCGATGGTGCGGCGCAAGTCTTTCACGCCACCAGCCTGCACGAGCTCCATGTCGAGCGCCTTCGTCATCCGCTGCACATCCTGACCGATCGAGTCCATGCGGGTCAGGATCTGCCCAACGTCCGCGCTGGGTGCGCCGGCGGGAACAGTGTCGCCCGGTGCGTAGTTTTGCGGCGGCACTGGAAGAGTCGGCGTCAGTGCGACCGCGACGTCGCCAAAGATGCCCACTGGTCTCACTGTCGCCACGGAGCCCTTCGGGACCGTCTGGTCACCGTTCACGCGGAACGTCACATCGAGAAAACCGTCTCGACGGAGCTTGACGTCGCTGACATATCCGATGTTGACGCCCGCCAGTAGCACTGGCTGTCCCTGCTTGAGGCTCTGGCCCCACTGGAAGCGCGTGTACAGCGGATAGCCCGTGGACAGACCGCCGCGCGCGAGCCACAGCGCACCGACGGTGAGGATGGCGAGTGCGATGGTGATAAGTACGCCGACGGCCACTTCGTCGCGTCGTCTCATGCTTGAAGGAAAGGTCCGAGCAGAATGGCGGTTATTGCGTCGAGCACCAGGATGACGACGGAGGTGATGACCACGGCGCGCGCGGTGGACCGTCCAACACCCTCGGCGCCCGTCTCAGTGATGTAGCCTTCGTATGCACAGTTGAAGGCGATGGCCCAACCGAACAACATCCCTTTGAGCAAACTGTAAAACAGCTGAAATCCGCCGTAACCAAGGCGCAGGCCCTCTCTGAAATCCGTGGGCGGCACCTTCGTGAAATAGATGGAAATGAAATATGCGCTCCCTAAACCTACCGCATCGGCGAGGATTACCAACGTCGGAAGCATAACGAGCGCGGCCAGCAATCTGGGGACGACGAGATAGGCGATCGGGTCATATGCGAGCGTCTCCAGGGCGTCGATCTGCTCCGTGACGCGCATCGTTCCGATCTCGGCGGTCATGCGCGCCCCGACGCGCCCGGTGAGCACGAGACCAGTGAGGAGCGGCCCGAGCTCGAGAATGATCATCAGTCGCGTTGCCAGGCCAACGAGCGAGAGCTGAACGCCCGCGAAGAGCTGATATCGGATCTGAATGGCGATGACCGCGCCAATGAAGGCGGCGACGATGCAGGCGAGCGGCACGGAGTCGACGCCGACATTGCGCATTTGTCGTATCCATTCGGCGGCCCACGTGCCGGGCTCCGAGAGCGCTCGCAGAATGTCGCGCAGGAAGAACCCGCGCAGCCCGACGTGGCGAAAAATGTTGACGAAGCTGCGCGTGACTCGCCGGAAGAAACGGACGCCCGCGCGCTGCACGACGGGGAAGGTTTCCGTCGGACGTAGATCGGTGCCGCGAGGATAGAAAGTGGAACCCACTAGATCGTGGCGTTAGGCCAAAGGCGACTCGGGATGCGGAACACGGGATGCGTACCACAAAATAGCGGGCACGGGCAACCCGCACCCCGAATCCGCTTCACGTACGGACGCGCGCCATCAGCACCAGGCCAATGACGCCGAACAACATGCCGGGGACCCAGGCCGCGAGATCTGGCGGGATGAGTCCTTTGCCACCGATCGCTTTCGTGAGTTGAATCATCATCAGGAAGATGACGGTCGTCGCGAGGCTGATTCCGATACCGTACGCGGTACCGCCGCGCTGCGTGCTCGTGGCAAGCGGCGCGCCGAAAAGAGCGATGATGATGCACGTCGCTGGTATCGCGATCTTCAGTGCCCGCTCGACGCGCATCAAGTTCGCGTCGCTTCCCGACCGTTCCTGGGCACGAATGAAGCGCGTGAGCTCCTCATAGCGCATTTCTTCTGGACTGCGTGGCTTCGCCATCATCTCCACGGGTCGTTCGGTGAAGCGGCGGTCGCGAAGACTATCGAAGCTGACTGCGAAGCTCGTTGGCGTCGTGTCGGGTACGACCTCCAGATAGCCGCCACCGAGCGTCCAGCCGCGCTTCGTGTCGTATCGTGCGGTACGCGCGGTGAGCACGTACGTGGGATAATCGGCACTGGACCCTTTGCGCTCGATCTGCGCCTGGTCCATGGTGCCCGTATTCGTGTTGAGCGAACCGATCTTGTACACGCGTCCGTACTCGCCAGCAAATGCGAAGTTGTAGCGAGTCGTCTGCGTCACCGCTGCGGCCTTCTCCTCGAGCAGGTCAGCACGCTTCTGATTGGTGATCGGCACGACCTCGCCCAGGGCGAGATCCAGGCCACAGGCAAGGACGGCCGCGAGCAGGATAGGAGCAATGAGTCGATAAAAGCTGATGCCAGACGCCTTCGCCGCCGTAATCTCGGAGTGGCGCGTGAAGCCGCCGATCGAGAACACGGTCGCGAACAGCACCGCCGCCGGCATCACCATGAACATCGAGTCTGGCAGCCAGTAGACGTAGCTCAGCAGAATGTTCTGGCGTGGCAGGTTGCGGCTGAGATACTTGCTCAGGTTGTCGGTGAGATCGATGACAATCACGAGGAGCGGAAAACCCAGAGCGGTGGAGACAAAAATCTTCCAGAACTCGAGGAAGACATATCGGTCCAGAGGCCTAACGATTCTCACGCCATCCTCCGCCGCCGCTCGAGCGGGAGGCCGACTTTCCG
>DATEGN010000626.1:0-2593 GCA_035280125.1 Gemmatimonadaceae bacterium
GTCGTTCGTGAAGTCGATGTCCTGGGTGGCCTGATGGGCCGCGCCGCCGATCGCGCGACCATTCAGTTCCGCATGCTCAATCGATCGAAGGGTCCCGCCGTCTGGGCTCCCCGCGCCCAGTCCGATCGGACGCTGTACCGCCGTGCGGTTCGTGCGCTGCTCGAGCAACTCCCTTCCCTCGAGCTCTGCCAAGGCATGGTCACAAATCTGCTCTTCGATGGGCGGGGCGGCGGCACTCGCATCACCGGCGTCGAGACCGGCGACGGCCGCCGATTTACCGCCCGTGCCGTGATCATCACGGCCGGGACCTTCTTGCGCGGGAAGATTCATCTCGGCTTGGACACACAAATCCCGGCGGGCCGTGCAGGCGATGCCCCGTCCGTGCAGATGGCGCAAGTCATTGAAAGCATTGGACTTACAGTTGCTCGCTTCAAGACAGGGACGCCACCGCGCGTCGATGGCCGCTCAGTCGACTGGAGCAAGGTCGAGCGACAGGATGGTGATACGTCTGAATTCCGCTTCTCCTTCCACGAGCGAGTCGAGCGGCCGAGACAGGTCCCGTGCTGGATCACCTGGGCAGGCGAACCGGTGAAGGAGATCATCCAGCGTCACATCAAGGAGTCGGCGCTGTACGGCGGTGCAATCAGCGGGCGCGGGCCGCGGTACTGCCCGTCGGTCGAAGACAAGATCGTGAAGTTCCCCGACGCGAAGCGCCACCAGATCTTTTTGGAGCCCGAGGGACTCGACACGACCGAGTTGTACGTGAACGGGCTTTCCACTTCCCTGCCCGCTCGCGTGCAGCTCGATTTTCTGCACGCGGTTCCCGGCCTCGAGCGGGCGAAGATGACGCGTCCCGGATACGCAATCGAGTACGACTACTATCCTCCCACCCAGCTCACGCCGTGGCTCGAGGTGAAGACCGTCGAGCATCTGTTCTTCGCGGGGCAGATCAACGGCACGACAGGATATGAGGAAGCAGCCGGCCAGGGTGTCGTCGCCGGGATCAATGCGGTGCGCCGGATCCGAGGTTCCGAGCCCGTTGTCCTCGGTCGCGATGACGCGTACATCGGCGTCCTGGTCGACGATCTCGTGACTCGTGGTGTCGACGAGCCGTACCGGTTGTTCACCTCCCGGTCTGAGTTCCGGTTGCTGCTGCGCCAGGACAACGCGCTGCGCCGGCTCCTGCCCCTGGCCGAGCGACTCGGCTTGCTCACGGATGCGGAGCTGCGCGCGGCGGAGCGACGCCTAACGGCTGAAGAGGGCGCGCTCGAGCTCGCTCGCGAAACGACGATCACTCCTGCTCAGGCAGCCGAGCCACTCGCGGCTAGTGGCACGATGCTGTCGGAGAATGAGCGCGTCGCTGTCGTTGCCAAGCGCCCGGGCGTGTCGCTGGGGGATCTCTTCGCGGCGGCCGGCGTCGCGGAGCTCCCGCCGGGTGATGCGGTGCTCGCTGCCGAAATCGAGATCAAGTACGACGGGTATCTCGCGCGCGAACGCGAAGCCGCTGCGCGTCTCGCGGAATTGGCGTCGTTCGCGTTGCCCGTAGACCTTCCCTACCTCGAGCTGCGCACGCTCGCGACGGAGGCGCGCCAAAAGCTCGACCGTGTGCGCCCGGCTTCGCTGGCTCAAGCGGCCCGGATCCCCGGCGTGACGCCGAGCGACCTCCACAACCTCATACTCGAAGCGACGCGCTGGCGTCGGCGGGTGGCGTAGAATCTCAAGGTTGCAGTTTCACGTGAAACGTACGGTCTTTCGTTTCACGTGAAACGAACCTATATTGAGCACGCTACTTGATTACCAATGATATAACTCTTTGTTAATAAACGAGTTACAATGTCACGCGTAATCGCGATTGCAAACCAAAAAGGCGGTGTCGGCAAGACAACGACTGCCGTGAACCTCGCGGCCTCGCTCGCGATCGCTGAGCGAAAAACCCTGCTCATCGACGCCGATCCTCAGGGCAACTCGACGAGTGGCGTCGGCATCGAGCGCGATCGCATTCGCAGCTCGCTCTACGAATCGATCATCGACGGTGCCGAGCTGACCGCGTCGCGCTTTCCGCACGTGCACTTTCCGTATCTCGACGTCGTGCCCGCGACGCAGGACCTGGTCGGCGCCGAGCTGGAGCTGGTGAATCAGCGCTCGCGCGAGACGCGCATGCGCGATGCGCTCCAGGCCGTCCGCGATCAATACGGTTATGTGATCATCGACTGCCCGCCGTCGCTTGGCCTGCTCACGCTGAACATGCTGACCGCCGCCGACAGCGTCATCATTCCGATTCAGTGCGAGTACTATGCCCTCGAGGGACTGTCGCAGCTCCTGAACACCGTGAAGCTGGTTCAGCGCAATTTCAATCCCGCGCTCGCCATCGAAGGCGTGCTGCTGACGATGTACGATGCGCGTCTCAATCTCTGCAAGCAGGTCGCCGAGGAAGCGAAGGAATACTTTGGTGCCCGCATGTTCGATGTGACGATTCCGCGCAACGTGCGGCTCGCCGAGGCGCCGAGCTTCGGCAAGCCGATCGTGCTATATGACGTGCAGTCTGTTGGCGCCAAGAGCTATTTGGCGGTCGCCCAGGATCTGATCCGCCGTG
>DATEGN010000627.1:0-3762 GCA_035280125.1 Gemmatimonadaceae bacterium
ACGCCGGCGACCCGCCACCGTGGATCTTTCAGTGTGACGTCAACCGGCTGATGATCGCGCCCGGCGGCGACACACGAACGCAATCCGTCGCCAATGGGCTCGATGATCTGCCTGACGAGGCGAATATCGTTCTCGTTCACGACGCCGCGCGGCCCTTGGTGGACAACGCCACGATTGATCGCGTCGTGCATCATGTTCGCAGTGGCGAGCCCGCGATCGCGGCGCTCCCGGTGACGGACACCATCAAGGAAGTGGACACATCGCATCGGATCACGCGAACGCTGGATCGCACTTCGCTCTGGCGTGCACAGACACCTCAAGGATTTCCACGCGAAGTCATCGTGCGTGCGCATCGAGACGCCGTCGCACAGAAAATCTCTGCCACGGACGACGCAGCGCTCTGTGAGCGACTCGGCGTCCATGTCGCGGTCGTGCGCGGTAGCGAACGCGCGCTCAAGATCACCGAGGAAGAGGATTTTGCGCGAGTGGAGGCACTCGCAAGGTCTACCGAGTGACGGCGCTGCGGCGCGACGCGCTCGCCGTTCCATTCTGGTCCGCTGAGGAAGTTGTATCGGCGCTGCGCCTCGCGCTCGCGCACCTCGAGATGCGTCGCGTGCTGGCGTATCCGACCGAGACGGTCTACGGGTTCGGCGGTGCGATTGATCGCGATTCGGTTGATGCTCTGGTCGCGATGAAGCGACGCCCACCAGGAAAGCCGTTTCTGCTCCTCGTCGCCGGCAGCGACATGATCGAGCGCCTCGATTTGGCCCTACCGAGCTACGCGGCGAACCTCGCGGCGCGGCACTGGCCAGGTCCTCTGACGCTCGTCTTGCCGGGCGGCGAGAGGCGCGTGCCCGAACGACTGCGCGGTCCCGAAGGAGGAATTGCCGTACGCTGGACCAGTCATCTCGGGATATCACGACTCATACGCGCCCACGGCGATGCAATCACCTCGACGAGTGCGAATCGTCCGGGGGTTCCGCCAGCGACTTCCGCGGGAGAAATTCTCTCGCAGTGGAGCGATGCGATAGCGCGAGGTCAGCTTCGCGTGCTCGACGGCGGCCGATTGACAACGTCGCCGCCATCTACCGTTGTCGATTGCACCGGTCGTCGCCCGCGAGTCATTCGCCCTGGAGCAATTCCGGCTGCAGTATTACGAGAAAGCGTGCCCAACCTGATCGGAGACGCCTGATCGCATGAAGGTTTTGTTTGTCTGCACCGGCAACACATGCCGCAGCCCACTTGCCGAAGCGATTGCGCGAAAGATCAGCATCGAACGTGGGCTGCAAGATGTGGAGGTTGCAAGCGCCGGTACCAGCGCGTGGGATGGCTCGCCCGCCTCGGATGGTGCGCTTCTCGTTGGGATGGAGCGCAACATGGATCTGGGCAGCCATCGAGCGCAGTCCCTCAGTCGCGAGCTCGTGACCAGCTGCGATCTCATTCTCGCGATGGGCCCGCATCATCTGGAGCGCATCGAGGCGCTCGGTGGCAGCGGAAAATCCTTTTTGCTATCGGATTTCGCGTCGTATGGCGCGTCAGTCAGGCCCATCAGCGATCCGATCGGGGCCGAGCTCGATGTCTATCGTGCGACGACGGACGAACTGGAAGAGGAGATCCGACGCGTGATGGACCGTATCATGGCGGAGCGCTCGTCGGGGACGACGTGATCAAACGCCCGGGACGGCTCGTACTCCTGGGCCGCTCGCTCGGACATTCACTTTCACCGCTCTTTCAGAACGCCGCGCTCGAGAAGGCGAAGCTGCCGCTTCGTTATGAAACGCTCGACGTACCGGCCAGCGCACTCGAAGAGACTCTCGAGCAGCTCGCGGCGGAGGGCGCGGCGGGCAACGTCACGATTCCGTACAAGGAAAAGATGTATGAGTCGTGCGACCGCCTAACGGCAGTGGCACGTGACGTTGGCGCGGTGAACACCTTCTGGTTCGAGCGCGGCGAGCTCGTTGGCGACAATACCGACGTCTTCGGCTTCAACGGCGCCGTGCGACAGCTGCTCGAGCGCGAGCCAACGGCGATCACCGTCGGCGTGCTCGGTGCGGGTGGCGCTGCCGCGGCGGTCGTCGCCGCTGTCTCAGCATGGCCGGCAAGCCGCGTGCTTCTTTCGAATCGCACTACCAGCCGAGCGGAAGCCCTCTGCGAGCGTTTTTCGTCCGTCGCGCGCGTGAGCGATGCGAAGCGATTGGCCAGCGAGAGCGATCTTGTCGTCAACGCCACATCGATTGGTCTGCGTGATGACGATGTGCCTTTGGAGCCGAGCACGCTTCGCGGCGACGCCGCGGTGCTGGACCTCGTTTATCGACGAGGCGAGACAGCGTGGGTTCGTGCCGCACGAGCTCGAGGTTTGCGCGCTGGTGACGGCCTCGTGATGCTCATCGAGCAGGGTGCGGCCGCGTTCGAGCGTTGGTTTGGTTTCGCGCCGGACCGAGACGCAATGTGGTCGGCCGTGCGCTGATCTCGCCGGCACGGTGGTCGAGCCTGGCGCTGGGCGCTATCGGCGCCTTCGCCGACTTCCTCTTGCCGATTTACTGCGCAGCGTGTGGCCGAGCAGTCGATCAAGGCGAAACGAGCATTGTCTGCGGACGATGCTGGAGTCGGTTGCGCCTTTTGCCGCTACCGCGCTGTCCACGCTGCGGGCATCCGGCGAGTGCTCGCATCTGTCGCTGGTGCGACAACCTGCCAGCATACGTGAGATCGGTACGCAGCGTGTGCTGGGCGACGGTGGACACGGGGCAGCGCATCATCCACTCGCTCAAGTACGAGGGTTGGTGGCGCGCGGCCGATGGCATAGCGCGGCGAATGGCGCGGCTCGATTGGCCTCTGGACGTGCTCGAGGAACGTGCGGCACTCGTGCCGGTGCCGCTTGCCGCTTCCAGACAGCGCCAGCGTGGTTACAATCAGAGTGAGTGTTTGGCGCGCGCGCTCGCGCCGTTGTGGAGGGTGCCGGTGCGATGCGACGTGCTGGTTCGATCTCGATCGACGCAAACGCAGACGCGCCTGACACCGGAGGAGCGAGTGCGCAACGTCGACGGCGCGTTTTCAGCAACGACGGCGGCCCGAAGGACACTTCGCGGTTCGCACGTCGTGCTGATCGATGACGTCGTGACGACTGCGGCGACACTCAACGCGTGCGCGGCCGTGCTGCACGACGCCGGCGTTCGCATCATCAGTTATGTCACCTTCGGTCGAGCGCCGGCAATCGGCGATCGGCTCTAACCGAACGAGGAGATCGGATGGCAATTCGCGTCGGCATCAATGGCTTCGGCCGCATTGGACGTCAGGTAGTTCGGGCGGCGAAGCTCCAAGGGAAGAACGACCTCGACTTCGTCGCCGTGAATGACCTCACTGACACGAAGACGTTGGCGCACTTGTTCAAGTACGACTCGGTGCATCGTACCTACAAAGGCGATGTCGCCTCGCGCAACGGCTCGATCGCGATTGACGGCGACGAGATCAAGGTGCTTGCCGAGAAGGACCCTGCGAAGCTGCCCTGGACCGATCTCGGCGTGGACATCGTCCTCGAGTCGACGGGCCGCTTCACGGACGCAAAGGACGCGAAGAAGCACATCGACGGTGGCGCGAAGAAAGTGATTATTTCCGCTCCCGCGAAGGGAGAGGATATCACCATAGTCCTTGGGGTCAACGAGAAAAAGTACGATCCGTCGAAGCACTCGATCATATCGAACGCCTCGTGTACGACAAATTGTCTGGTCCCCATGGTGAAAGTAGTACGGGATAATTTTGGGTTCG
>DATEGN010000628.1:0-8280 GCA_035280125.1 Gemmatimonadaceae bacterium
CGCCGGCTCGGCGTTTTCTTCTGGCGTTCCGCTGATGAGCGAGCTCGCAATTCCCAGATCGAGCACCACCGACGGTTCACTTCGGACATCGATCGGGAGCACGGAGGAGAAAGCGGACGCGTTCGTGTGCAGCCACTCACGCACTCGCACGGCTCGGGCGACCGGCTCGAGTCCCGCGGCCTCGCGCACCACCGCGGCCGCCAGCCCATGCGGGATACGCACAAGGTTTGGCAGCGTCCGACGAATCGCCGACTGGCTGACACCCAGGTAGTGGTTGTCGGGGCGAGCACGCTGTTGATCGACCGCAATCGAGGCGCTCAATGCGAGGCGCAGGCACGCGAGCTCGAAGACGACCTCGAGCTCGCGATCGTCGAACGCGCACTCCCGCTGCGCACCGCGGACGAGCGACGCCAGAATCGCGAGCGGATCCTCGGCGTCGAGCATCGCGTAGGCGGCGGCGATCGCGAGATCGGCGACGCGCCAGCCGAAGAGCATATCGCCAAAGTCGACGATCCCGCTCACGCGCTCACCGGCAACGAGAATGTTGTGATCGTTCAAGTCGTTGTGAATCACGGCGCGGTGCAGGCTGTTCGCCATTGGAGTCACGTAACGCTCGACTCGTGCGAGCGTCGCGTCGATCGCCACGCCTAACGTCTCATCGGATATGGCTGGACGTACCGCGGCAACACGCTCCGTTGCGCCTGACAAATCCCAGTGAAAGTCACGCTCGAACGCGGGTGCGTTGACGACGGCGAGCGCAGTCGTCAGTCGGCCGATGGCGGCACCCAGCTCGTCGAGCAGCGCCGGTGAGCGATGCCGGATATCCGCGAGCAGCCGCCCTTGCAGGTGCGTGATCGCCCACACGAAATGTCGACGACCGTCAGGCGCTGGAACTTCCGCGATGTCATCGCCGGCGGCCGTACAGACAGCGTGCGGTATCGGCAGGCCGCGCTGCGCGAGCAAGGACAGAACCTGTTGCTGCGCCTCGAGCAGGGCGCGGTCCTCGAGCGCGTTTGCGATCTTGAGCACCAGCGCGGGAGCGCCATCGCTTGCTTCGATGAAGAAGTTTTGATCGCGTTCGCTCGTCAGCGCGTGTGCGCGTGAACGGCGGCCATACCGTTCGCGAGTGATGCGTTCCGCATCGTCGATGGTGAAGGATGGACTGTGTTCGAGCATCACGTAACGATAGTCACTCCTCCCGCAACCGGCCCTCGCCCTATTTCGACGTCCACGCGCCGAGCAGTCGTCGCGCTACGATCAACTCCCCGACGTGATAGGCCGTGTGGTCTGCGGTGAGCAGAATCTCTCGCAAATAGGTCTGGCCAGTTCCATTCGGCACCGCGGCGGTGAGATCGGTTTTCGTGTCGGTGGCGAGCGCCGCGAGCTTGGCGCGGTCGCGTTTCACCGCCGCGATGCTCTCGTCCCAGGCCTTTTCTGACGGTGGTTCCGGACGATCCGGCCAGTAGTCCTTCGGCCATTCCTTCTCTTTGTATTTCGGCGCCACGCAGAACTCGAGAATGTCCGACTGCGTGATTCGAATATGCTCGACGAGCTGCCACGGCGAGTACGGCAGACCGTTCGGCACCTTTCCACGTAGCTCCGGCCGCAATCCCTTCACCGCGGACTCGAACCCCGCGTGGGCATCCTCCCAGTCCAGCGTTCGCGCGATTTGTTGACGAAGTAATTGGTCGTCAGGCATTGTGACCGTAATCCAAAACGAGGCGAAGGCGTCCCAGAGCGTCAGCGAGGTGCAGATTCCTCGCTGCGCTCGGAATGACAGGCGGTTCCCGCCTGCTGTCAACCATCAAACACCGTCAGGCTTCCCACGTCTAGCCGAAGGCTCGAGAATCTCGCATACTGAAACGTCCCATTCGCATCCGGAGGTTGTTATGCCCGTTACATCTCCGCCGATGGGGTCCGACCAGTCGCCCACCCCAGGCGTGCCGCTCAGTAACGCTGCCTCCCTCGAGCAGTACTTCCGTGCTCACTTCTCCGACCTCGCGACGGAGGCCAAGGCGCAACTCGATGACGCCGGCGCTGCGGCGCCGCGAGTCCTCGAAAGCGCGTTCCGTCATGCGTGGGAGGAACGAGAGCGAATCTCCACCTCTCACGATCTGGACGCGTTCCTCCACGAAGAGGTCCGGCACGGCGCGGCGCGGGAGAAGAGTCGTCGCGCGAGCCTGCACCGCTATGACACGCATGGCGGTGGCAAGGCAGCGCCACATTCATCTGCCCAACTCGACGTGGACCAATCGTGGGCGCATCTCTCTCGCGCACTGCACTTCGTGCCCGACGACATCAGCGTCGCCGAGCAGGAAAGCGCGGCGCTGCTGCGCCACGACGCCGCCGGTCACGTCGCGGAGTTGGCGAAGAAGCGCTCCTGGAAGGTACCGATCGCTATTGTCGTCGTCGCTGCCGCACTCGTTGGCAGCGGCATCTACTATGTCGATCGACTCGGCGACGAAGGCGCGATCACGGGTGCCCTCGCCGCACCCGATGCCCGCACGCACGTCGCTGCGACCGCTCAACTCGCGAAGGTGACACTCGACGATGGGACACAGGTGGTTCTCGCGCCCGAGTCGAAGTTGATCGTCCCGAAGCTCTTCGGTGACGTCATGCGGGCAGTCAAGCTCGAAGGGGCCGCGACATTCACGGTTGGAAAGGGGAGGCCGAAGCCGCTCGAGATCCGCGCCAACAACGCCCACATCCTCGTGACCGGCACCATTCTCATCGTTCGAGCTTTCGCCTCCGAGACGACGGTCGTGGTCGCGCTGAAGGAAGGGAGCGCCAATGTCAAAGTCGGCGACAGCGTACACGTCGTGCCAACCGGCAAAGCGCTCTTCGTCAAGGGCAAGGATGTGCGCGAGGCAACGACGCCGGAGTTCGAGGAAGCAACGAGCTGGAACGATCAAACGCTAACCATCGCCAACCGTCAACTGCGCGACGTACTCCCGCAGTTGCGACGGTGGTACGGAATGGACATCAAGGTTCTCGATCCGAAGCTGCTCGACCGCATGGTCACGATCCAGGCTCCCCTCGATTCACAGATGGAAGCCATCAAGGCGGTTCAGCAGAGCGCCAACGTGCAGTTTGCCTGGGGCGACGACCGAAAGACGATGACCTTCAAAGACGCACCGCCGAAGGCAGGAAAGAAGAAGTAGCGCTTCTGTCATCCTGAGGAGCTTCGCTCCTCAGGATGGCAGGTCAGTGCGTCGAGACGCGCTCCAGCTTCCCGCTCTTCGCAAAGACGAACGTCAAGCTTCCCATCGAGACTGTGGTGTCCGTGGCGAAGATGCGGCCCTTCGGATTGTCGTGACGCAGCACTTTGAGCACAGTCGAGCGATTCGCCAGCGGCTGCTGCTGCTCGAGAACGTGGGCGACGATCTCGAGATTCTGCTCCGCGGCGTCCGGACCCTCGCGAGCATAGCTCACCTTTCGGTCGGAGCGCCCGATCAGCAGGATGCCGACCACCACCACCGACACGCCCAACAAGGAGAAGAAGGCCCGGCGCCAGATTCTTCGACTGCGTCCGATATCCGTCATGGCTAGCCCGGAAGCCTAGTCCGCTGTAAACGTCTCGTCCGTGACTCAGAGCACACCCGGCCCTTCAACTGGCCCGAATGTACTTGCACCCCACATCCTGCGCGTGCAGCGCTGCAAAGACCCCCGACGGCTGCAGGATCACGCCTGGCAACACGAGGCCGATTGCCTGCTTGCGAGCGTCCGCCTCGCTCGAGTTCTCCTTCTTCTGAATTGCCTCGACGACGTCCTGGAAGGCGAGACTACAACCGAGCGCGATACCGCCACGGGCGATGAACTTGTCGAGGGCCGCGTCATCGAACATTGCCGGCACTTCGTTGCGCGTAGACGACAGCAACGCTGGATTCCGATCGGTACCCTGCTGCGTGATGGGATGCAGCACGTTTTTTTCTTTCCCGATCGCGTACTTGTCCCAGTACGCCTGCTGCATCGCGAGCTGAATGCCGTTATGACGCAGCACGAGCACGGAGGAAAGCTCGTTAGGCTTCGCTCCCAGTACGTCGATGTATTGTTTGCCCCAGATCGACGCTCGCCACACACCGTACCCACTGTCGATCTCCGGCACGTCGAAGATCGCGCGGTACTTTCCCGCGACTCGCTTCACCCAGCTGAGGTCCCATTCCTCGGCGCTCGTCGGTCGCGACTCTGAGAGTGCACGAACGGAGGCATCGATAGGCAGCGGGAATCCGGCCAAAAGCGCGCTCGCGGCGACGCGGCCGACGAAATCACGGCGATCGATAGTCATTGGTGGCGGGTGGTTGGTCGTGGACGGTTGACCGCAGGTCGCTGGTGTGTTGCTGGGCGACCAGAGTCTACGCCGACTCATCGATGTTCACCAGCCACCGACGACCAGCTACCAGATCACAGCGCCGTGAGCGTCTGTTGGCCCGTCCAGCGCTCGCCGGGCGCGAGCTGCACGGGAGTTCCCACTGCTGCGGCCTCGACGCACAACATCCGTCGCCAGTCACCTGGATCCATGTCGGGAAGAGTCGCGCCGCGTTCTGCCCCGGGGTTCCAGACTACGACGTCCGTGAAACCGCGCATGGTGATCCTGGTCGTGCGCACAGCGTCGCGCACCTCCAAGGGCTCGGCGATGGCCAGATAGATGCGGTCCAACTCACCGATTGCTCGGAGCTCCGCGTCATCCTGCCGCTTCTCCACGCCCCCAGCCGCTGCATCGCGGAATGTTGCGCCCTCGAGCCCACGGACCACCGAATTGCCTATGTCGTCGACGAGAAGATACGTGTGCAGCGCAGCGGTGAACTGAAAGGGGACGCTATCCTCGTTGAGCACCGACAACGCAAGTGACAGCGCCATGTTGTGAACGCTGACGACGAAGCTCGCCGAGAAGGCGTGGTTCCACGTGGATCGCGTTCGCTCGTTCGCCGTTAGGCGAAATTGCGCTTCGCCCTGGCCAGCGCTCGTCTGGCCGGCGCGGATCTTTTCCCATTTGAGAACGCGCGCGAAGCCATGCTTCTGCAGGGTCCCCATCGCGCCGAACTGTGGAAAGATGATTGGTACTCCGCCCCGAATCGCGGTCTCGGGTCCAAAGTTGGACCGACCGCTCAGGAACAACCGCTCCTCACCACTGGCCGGTTTCCACGACGTCACCTGGGCGCCATGCGGGTACGCCTCGGCTCGCGCACCATCGACGGCGGCGATCTCCACTTTCTCCATAGAATCTCCACGGGCTACTCGGCGCGCAGCGCGGCGATTGGGTCGACGCCGAGGGCGCGCAGTGCTGGCAGGAGGCATGCCGCGAGCGCGACTGCGGCAAGCACCAGCGCGACACCCGCCAACGTCACCGGGTCAGTCGCGCCGACACCGTAGAGTAGACTGTGGAGGAACCGTCCGAGTGACAAAGCTCCGACGAGACCGAGGAGAAGCCCCGCCGCGGCGAGCCGCGCACCTTGGAGCAGCACCATGACGAGGATCGCCCGAGGGGTTGCGCCGAGTGCGGTCCGCACGCCGATCTCTCGCGTGCGCTCGGTGACCGCGCCGGCCATAACGCCGTAAATGCCCGCCACAGCGAGGACGAGCGCCACGCCAGCAAAGGAGACGAAAAGTAGGAAGGCGAGTCGTCGCTGCGCGGTGGACGTTGCAATCACTTGTTCCATGCTCGCGACTGCGGTGATCGGCTGCGTCGGATCGACGGCTTGCACCGCCGCGCGCACGGTACGCGCGAGACTCTCGGGATTTCCCCTGGTTCGCACAACCATGGTGACGGAATTATCTGCGAAGATCCATTGACGCTCGGGAACGTAGACCTGCGTCGCTTCCGACGCGTCAAGCCCGCGATGATGAATGTTGGCGGCGATACCAATGATCGTTCGCCATGGCCCGTTTGGCGCCCCCATTCGAATGCGTTTACCAATGGCGTCGGTGCCGGGCCAGATCCGCGATGCCAATGCGCTGCTGACGATCGCCACGAGAGGCGCCTTATCACTATTGTCGGCCGCCGTGAATCCCCGGCCGCGGCGAATCGTGATTCCCATCGTCTTCATGAAATCTGGCGAGACCGTGTAGCGGTCGGCATAGGGCGCGAGCTCTGGGTTCGCGAGCGGCTTGTCCAAGGCGTTCACGCCATAGCTATCGACGTTTCCGCCTAACGGAAGCTGGCTTGCCGTTGCGACGAGATCGACTCCAGGAAGGGCACGCACCGCCTCGAGAATCCGCTCGTGATTCGCATAGACTGAACTACTGTCACGATATCTTGGCCCCGAGGCCTGCGTCTCCAGCGTCAACAGATGCGTTGCGTCGAACCCGGGGTCCACGGAGAGCAGTCGCAAGAGACTACGCGCGAGCAGGCCCGCGCCAACGAGCAGCATCAGTGCGAGCGCCATCTCCGTCACCACGAGGCCAGCGCGTGCAACGTGTTTGCCGCCCGTTAGGCGTCGGCCCCCGGCGCGAAGTGTCGAGCTCCCGGCAGAGCCGTCGCGAAGCGCCGGAACGAGGCCCAATGCCACGCCCAACACGAGCGTGATCATCGCGCCCACCGCCAGTGCTGTCTTGTCGAGACTGATCGCACCGAGACGAGGCATCGTTGGTGGGAGGCGGCCAATGAGGCCGCCGAGTGTCGCTCTCGCTACGAGCAGGCCAACCGAACCGCCGATCATGGCGAGCACAATTCCCTCGGCCACGAGTTGTACGGTGAGACGTCCTCGCCCCGCCCCCAATGCTGAACGAATCGCGAATTCCTCCTCGCGGCGGAGCGCGCGGGCCAACTGCAGGTTCGCGACGTTCGCCGCGGCAATGAGCAACACCAGAGTCGACGCTCCGAGCACCGCCCATAATACCGGTCGCGATGTACCCATGGTCGCGTCAGCTAACGGTTCCACGATGGTGCCCGCCGCCGGATACTCCTTCGGATACTCGCGTATCAAGCGTGACGAAATACCGTTCAATTGGGCGGCCGCGCGCTCGGCCGTCACACCGGGCCGCAACCGGGCGAACATTCGCAGGTGACGACAGGTGCGGCACGCATAGGGCAAGGACGTGTCGTAACCAAGCACGCGCCAGATTTCGGCGCCCGGCTGTATGACGCTCTCGAACGACCCAGGGAGAACGCCGGCGAGGAGGTACGCCGTGCCATTGATTGAGAGTGGCTTTCCCACAATGGACGAGTCGCTGCCGTACCGTCGAACCCACAAGCCGTGACTGATGATCACGACCTGATTCGTCGCGGGCGTATCCTCGGCCGGGTTGAAATCCCTGCCTAACGCCGGACGGACGCCGAGCAGCGAGAAGAAGCTTGGCGACACTCGCTGCCCATCAACGCGTTCGGGCGCGCCGCCACCATCGAGCGTCACTTGCCAACTGCCCGCGACGGCCGTGCGCTCGAGCGTCGTCGCGTCACGTGCGAAGTCGACATACGTCGGATACCCGAGGTTGCTCAGCGATCCATCGGCGTCGCGCTCACCGATCAACACGAGTCGATCGGCGTGCGGGAACGGCAACGGACGAAAGAGTATCGGATCGGCGACGCTGAAAATTGCCGTCGTCGCACCAACACCGAGGGCAATGGTGAGCACCGAGAGCATCGCAAAAGCTGGCGACCGCCGGAGCAGCCGGATGCCGTGGCGTAAGTCGGACAAGAAGATCAGCATAGGAGAGTCTCCCGCAACTCGAGTTGGCTCGGCGACGGGCCGCCGACCATGCAGCGTGAGCAGCGCAATGACGGTCTGTTTCCAGAACCATCGACGCGTTAGCGCAGGGCCACGCCTAACGCCCTGCGTTTCGAAATCCTCGACCAGGTCTCCAAGGAACGACTCGCGGTGCTTTTCCGGGAGAAAGCGCTGTAGTAGCCACAGCGCGAGGCGCGGCGGCGCGGCGCGGTCACGGCTCATGGCGTGTCGAGTCCCAGGTCGAGTCCACGCATCATGCGACGCAGGACCTCGACTGATTGGCGAACGGCGCGTTGGCCGGGTGCCGTCAGTGCATAGTACGTCTTTCTGCGGCCGCCTCGCTCCGGCGTCGGTTCACCGACGCGCGTGGTGACGAGGCCTTTCTCCTCGAGTCGCGTGAGCGTTTTATAAACCGCAGCGAGACTGACGTCGCGCCCGGAGCGATCGACGATCGTCTGCCGGATGGGAACGCCGTACGCCTCCCTTCCCGAGCGCATGATAGCCAGCAACACGAGTTGCTCGAACTCGCCGAGCATCGTGGCTCCCGATATGATAGACGATGTCTAGTATATCGAGGACCGCTCCCTGCGCAAGCCTCGGCGAGTCCCCTAGAGCC
>DATEGN010000629.1:0-10585 GCA_035280125.1 Gemmatimonadaceae bacterium
CGGTGAGCTACGCTCACCGGCAATTCCGAGACACCAACAACCAATTACGAATGACGAGCGCGACGAGCGGTTAGTACATCCCGCCCATGCCGCCGCCGCCCGGAGCGGCCGGCGCCGGCTTGTCTTCCTTCTTCTCCACGACAATGGCTTCCGTCGTGAGCAGAAGTCCGGCGATCGACGCCGCGTTCTGCAACGCAGTGCGCGTGACCTTCGTCGGATCGATGACGCCCGCCTGCACCAGGTTCTCGTAGGTATCGGTGAGCGCGTTGTAACCGAAGGCATCGTCCTTCGAGCCACGAACCTTCTCGACGACGAGCGAGCCTTCCGCACCTGCGTTCTGCACGATCATGCGGATTGGCTCCTCGAGGGCACGGCGAACGATCTCGACACCGATCTGCTCATCGGAGTCATCGAGCTTGAGGCTCTTGAGCGCGCGCTGAGCGCGCAGCAACGCAACGCCACCGCCGGGAACGATACCCTCGTCGGCCGCGGCCTTGGTCGCGTGGAGCGCGTCCTCGACCCGAGCCTTCTTTTCTTTCATTTCCGCTTCGGTCGCCGCACCGACATTGATCACCGCGACGCCGCCCGCGAGCTTCGCGAGACGCTCCTGGAGCTTCTCCTTGTCGTAATCCGAGGTGCTCTTGTCGATCGCGTTCTTGATCTCGGACACACGACCCTGAATCTTCGAGTCCTCGCCCGCACCATCGATGATTGTCGTGTTGTCCTTGTCGACGACGATCCGCTTGGCGCGACCGAGATCGCTCGTGACCGCGTTCTCGAGCTTGAAGCCGACTTCCTCGCTGATGACCTGACCGTTCGTCAGCACCGCGATATCCTGCAGCATTGCCTTACGGCGATCGCCGAAGCCGGGCGCCTTCACCGCGCAAACGCGGAGCGTGCCGCGGAGCTTGTTGACGACGAGCGTTGCGAGCGCCTCGCCCTCGATGTCCTCGGCGATGATGAGCAGTGGACGGCCTTGCTGCGCAACCTTCTCGAGCACCGGGAGCAGATCCTTCATCGACGAGATCTTCTTGTCGTGGATGAGGATGAAGCCGTCTTCGATGACCGCTTCCATCTTCTCCGGATCCGTAACGAAGTAAGGCGAGACGTAGCCGCGGTCGAACTGCATACCGTCGACGGTCTCGAGCGTCGTGTCCAGGCCACGCGCCTCTTCGACGGTGATGACACCGTCCTTGCCTACTTTCTCCATTGCCTCGGCAATCAAGTTCCCGATTTCTGCATCGTTGTTTGCCGAGATGGTGCCGACCTGTGCGATTTCCTTCTTACCGCCCGTTGGGACGCTGATCTTCTTCAGCTCCTCGACGACCGTGCCGACCGCGCGATCGATGCCGCGCTTGAGCGCCATCGGGTTCGCACCAGCGGTGACGTTCTTGAGACCTTCGCGGAAAATTGCCTGCGCGAGAACGGTCGCCGTGGTGGTGCCGTCGCCGGCGTTGTCGCTCGTCTTGGTCGCGACTTCCTTCACCATCTGCGCGCCCATGTTCTCGAGCGGATCCGTCAGTTCGATTTCCTTTGCGACGGTCACACCATCTTTCGTGACGGTCGGGGCGCCGAACTTCTTATCGATGACGACGTTTCGACCCTTCGGGCCGAGGGTGACCTTCACCGCCTCGGCGAGCTGGTCGACGCCGCGCTTGAGTGCCGCGCGCGCATCGACGTTGAAATGCAGTTCCTTAGCAGCCATGGGTAATTCGCTCCGAACTTGAAAAGGTTAGGGGCTGGAGCCCGGTCGTCAGGTCTTTGTCACCGACCACGCACAACCGACTACCAACCACCAGAATTCAGCTGATAACGGCGAGGACGTCCGACTCGCGCAGGATGAGCAGCTGCTCACCATCGATCGTGACTTCGGTGCCGCTGTACTTGCCGTACAAAACCTTGTCACCAACCTTGACGTCCATCGGAACGCGCTTGTCTTTCTCGAAGCGCCCAGGTCCAACGGCGACGATCTCGCCCTGCTGCGGCTTCTCTTTCGCGGTATCCGGGATATAGAGCCCGCCGCGCATCTGCTCCGCCTCTTCCGTCGCCTTGACGACGACGCGATCAGCCAGCGGTGCGACCTTCACACTCGTGGCGCTCTTCGTGGCCATACGGTCTTCCCCTCCGTGGTGCGTGGCTATGTGTGACTTAGCACTCCTGTCATCAGAGTGCTAACAGCGCGCGGATGTTAATCGCTTTTGCGCTTTCAGTCAAGTCCGCGGTGGCCCACGCAGGCTCAGCCTAAGAGCTTCTCTTAGCGAGCTTTACGGGCTTTTTTTCCGGGCGTCGCGAAGACCGCGCCCCACTGGTCAAATGGGCGAACGCCATCTGCAAGCCGGATAGCGTGAGAAACGGCTCTACGCGATCGAATTCGCTGCACAACGTGCGGAACGTCTCGGCAAGGCCGCCGGTGGCGATAACGATTGGCTCCTGTTTGCCGGGCCAACTCTTCTTGATGCGACGCACAATGCCGTCGATCGCGTCAGCTTGGCCGAACATGACCCCGGCGCGGATGCAGTCCTCGGTGCGACGCCCAATCACATCCGGAGGGACCACGAGCTCGGTCGCCGGCAATTTCGACGTCCTTCGCACCAGTGTCTCGAGCGCCGTTTGCACGCCGGGCGCGATCACGCCGCCGATGAAGACGCCGTCGCCCGTTATGCAGTCGAACGTCGTCGCCGTGCCCATGTCGACGACGATCGCGTCACGCTCGAAGAGGCGACTCGCCGCAAGCGTGTTGATCAACCGGTCCGCACCGACCGTGAGCGGCTCATCGACATCGACGCGGATTGGAAGCGGTGCACGGGCGTCGACGAGCACCACGGGACCCGTACTGAGCGTCTTACACGCGGCGATCAACGGATCGGTCACTCGGGGTACGACCGATCCAACGGCCGCGCCATCGATTGTAGGCGAGGTGAAACCGTCGAGCGCGAGCAAGCCGCGGAGAAGCACCCCGAATTCATCGGCGGTTCGTTCGACACCCGAAATGATGCGCCAGTGCCCGCGAAGCGTCGCCGCCTCGAACAGGCCGATTGTCGTCTCGGTGTTCCCAACGTCGAAAACGAGGATCATGCCGAACCTCCTAACGAGTGGACCTCCGAGTCGAGCACGAGGGATCCAGCATATACCGAGGTCGCGCCGTCTTTGCCATTGACGAGCAACGCGCCGTCGGGTGCGATACCCGCCACGATGCCCTTAGCTGGCGCGACACAGTGTTGTCCCACGGCGAGATCGCGCGCCGCAAACTGAGCGATCTCGTCTCGATCCAGGAGACCTGGCTTCGCCGCCGCAACGCGCAGGGCCGGCACGATCGCCGAGAGCGCCTGAACACGGTCGCTGCCTGGACGCAGCCCGGCAACATCGAGATCCTTTGGCGCGCGCACGTTGATCCCAACGCCGAGCGCGAGCCAGTCGAGACGAGCGCCTCGCCACCGGGCCTCGACGAGGACGCCAGCGAGCTTCCTTCCATCGACATACACGTCGTTAGGCCATTTCAGCTGCGTCGGAGAAACGGTGAAAAGGTCCAAGGCGGGCGCGAGTGCAAGCGCGATCCTGAGCGCCAGCACGCCTAACGCCTCATCACTCGCCGGTCGCTCGAGCAGTGTGAGCCAGATGCCAGCACCGGGATCCGATCGCCACGCGCGGCGCATTCTTCCCCGCCCCGCCGTCTGCGCATCCGCGAGGACGAGCGTACCCGCCGGGGCACCAGCTTCGCCTTGCCCGTGGGCGATGTCCAGCGTAGAGGTCACTTCGTCGAATACTACGACACGCGGCAACGCGAGTATCGCCGCCAGTTCATCGCCCGCGCGGCCGTCGTAGCGTGCGGCGCCCGCCGACGATGCGAGGCTCACGTCCCGACGATCGCTCACGCGCCGCGCTGCGCAAAGGCAATGAGAACGGCTGCTCCCAGGATGATGCGGTACGCAGCGAACACGCCGTAGCTGTGTTTAGTCACCACACGAAGAAGAACCGTGATGGCCAACCAGCCACTGACCGCCGATGCAAGCACACCGACAATCATTGGAGCCGACAGTCCCTGCTCGCGAATGGCTTGCGGCATCTTCAGCACCGCGGCGGCCGCGATGATCGGCATGCTCATGAGAAAACTGAAAATGGCTGCGTCCTCTCGCGTGAAACGAAGAGCGCGTCCGGCCGTAATCGTCGATCCGGATCGCGAGACCCCTGGGATGATGGCGAACATCTGCGCGATTCCGGTGAGCAAAGCATCGCTCCATCGCATGGTGGCCAGCGTGCGATCGCGCGCCGCATATCGGTCGATGAGCCACAGCAGAAAACCCATCACCATCAGCGCGACCGCCACGAGCCGTGGATCGCGAAAGGCATGTTCCGCCTGCTTCTCCAATGCCAGGCCGGCGATCGCCCCCGGAATCGTGGCAAGGATCAGAAACACAACGCGCTTTTCGGTGTCCGTTTCGACACGTCGTTTGACGACGATGTCCTTCGCGGCAATCAGCAGCTGAATCCACTCGGCCCAGAAGTACCAGAGGACCGCAACCAAAGTCCCGAAGTGCAAGGCCACGTCGAACGCGAGGCCTGGATCGGGCCAATGCAGGATCCACGGAGCCAGTGCCAGGTGCGCCGAGCTGCTGATTGGCAAGAATTCAGAAAGTCCTTGGAGGATGCCAAGGATGAGTGCCTGGAAGACGGTCACGAAAGTAGGGAGGGAGGAGGGCTACGAGCGGATGGTGAGTGCGAGGTCGTAGAATGACTCGTACTGCTCGACAACGTCATCGATCGCGAATCTCTCGCGGGCGTCTCGCGCGGCGAGCGCGCTCATGGCCTGCCAACGATCGCGGTCGCGTAGAATGTCGATCGACGCCGTGGCCATGGCTTCGACGTCGCCAACGCCACATAACGCTCCGGTCTCGCCATCGCGGACCACCTCGGGCAGACCTCCGGCGTTTGTCCCGATGACAGGTACGCCCGACGCCAGCGCCTCGAGGGCACTGAGACCGAACGATTCACTCTGGGTTGGAAGCAGAAAGAGGTCAGCGGCGGAGAGCAACGGCGCGACCGCTTCGATCTTGCCGAGGAAAAACACGCGATCCTCGACACCCAGCTCACGCGCTTCAGCCTCCGCGTGCACACGATCGGGCCCGTCGCCAACCATCACGAGCACGCTCGGAATCTCGGCGCGAACGCGCGCGAAGATGCGCACGACGTCGCGCACACGCTTCACGGGGCGGAAGTTCGAGATGTGCATCAGCACGCGATCCGCGGGCGCAAACTGATCGCGAAGCGCCGCCTTGTACTTCGTGCGATCGTAGATGTCGGGATCGATGAAATTGGGAATGACTTCGATCTGGCAGCCGGTGCAGCCAAATGCGCGAACCGTCTCGCGCTGCAGGAATCGCGAGACTGCAGTCAAACCATCGGATTGCTCGATTGAGAATTTCGTAATTGCGTGGAACGACGGGTCCTGGCCGACAATGGTGATGTCGGTGCCGTGGAGTGTCGTCAAGACCCGGATATCGGGGCGCGTGTTCGCCAGCATCTCGCGCGCGATCCACGCACTCGTCGCATGTGGAATGGCGTAGTGCACATGCAGGAGGTCGAGCTTGTGCGACAGTACCACCTCGTGCATCCGCACCGCGAGCGCGAGGTCATATGGCGGATACTCGAACAGTGGATATCGGCCGACGTCCACTTCATGGAAATAGATGCGCGGCAGAAATGACGGGAGCCGGAACGGCTGCTGATAAGTGATGAAGTGGATCTCATGGCCGCGCCGCGCGAGGGCCATTCCCAACTCGGTCGCGACGGCGCCCGAGCCGCCATACGTCGGATAGCAGGTAATGCCGATTTTCACGACGACCGCCGGAGAGTCTCGTTCAACCAACGCTCGACGAGCGTCGGCCAGGAGGAGTCCGTTGGATCGACGCGCGTCACATCCCGTGTGTCGAGTTGGTTACGTAACCAGGTTCGCTGGCGCTTGGCGTATTGTCGCGTTTCAATGAGTATTGTCTCGCGAGTCTTACCCAGATCGCCCTTGCCGCGCACATACTCCCGGACAGCGCGATAGCCTGACGCGTTCCAAGCGGGCGCGTTCTCTGGAATCTCGCTCATCAATCGTTTCACCTCGTCCACCCAGCCTCCGGCAAGCATCGTGTCCAATCGCGCCGAGATCCGGTCCGAGAGTTCCGGGCCCGGATCGACCACAAGATAGCGAGCGGCGCGGCGAGCCGGACGGGCGCGCTCGCGATGAAGCTCGCTCACACGCCGACCGCTCAGCAGCGCCACTTCGATCGCGCGCAGCAGCTGGGTGCGTCCGAGGTGCGCGCGATCCGGATCGAGCACGTCAACCCACCGCGTCAATTCGCCGAGAGACAGCCGCGCGAGCACCTGCTCCATCTGTCTTCTGCTGCCGGCGTCGAGCACAGGTTCGTCAAAGAGCGGCTCGAAGAGGGCCCGAAGATAGAATCCTGTTCCACCGACGACGAGTGGAACTCGACCCGCATGAAGCGCTTCGCCGATCCATTGATCCGCGCTCTCGGCCCAGGCCGCTGCCGAATATCGCTCCATCGGTTCGACGATGTCGATCCCGCGGTGCGGAACTGCAGCCCGCTCGGCGGCGTTTGGCTTGGCGGTACCGATATCGAAGCCACGATAGATCTGCCGTGAGTCGGCGACGATGATCGTCGTCGGCTGACGTTGGGCCAGCCACAGCGCGAGCGCGCTCTTGCCGGCCGCCGTCGCCCCACAGACAACAGGGATTAGCGAATGCTCATCGGCGGCCAAAGCGACGCTCGAGCTCGTCCCAGGAGAGGTGCACGATCGTGGATCGGCCGTGGACATCGTGCGCGGGAAGCTGCGTCGAGGCGAGCGAGAGGAACAATGCGCGCATTTCGCCCGGCGACATCAGATCTCCGGCCTTGATAGCCGCCTTGCACGCCACGGTCGCGGCAAGTCGTTGATGCTTCGGCGCCGCCGACGCTTCGCGATCGCCGCTGAGCGCCGCGATGGTCTCTCGCAAACAGCGCTCCGCGTCAAACCGCGGATGCGGCATCGGCACCGCGCGTACGAGCAGCGTGTGCCCGCCGAAGCCCTCGACTTCAAAACCGATTTTCTCGAACAGGTCCCGATGCGCATCGAATGCGTCGGCTTCCGCCGGCGCGAGGTGCAGCGTGAGCGGAAACAGGAGGCGCTGCGACGGCGCTTCCCCACACTCGAGCGTTCTCATGAATCGCTCGAATAGCACGCGCTCATGAGCCGAGTGCTGATCGATGAGCACGACGCCGTCGGCGCGCTCGAACATCATGTAGGTGCGTCGCAGCTGGAGAAGTGGCGGTACCTCGATCTCCGCCGATGGTACGTCGGAGGCGGGAGCCTCGCGCTCATTCAGCTCGACGGATTCGCCCGTCTCGAAGATGCCGTCGTCGACCGCAGGGCGTGGACGCAGTACCTCGACGTCGACCACGGGAGGCACAAAGGGAGTCGGCGCCGGCCAGAGCACGCGGCCGAGCGTCGCGCCACTCTCCATTGTGCCGAGACCGCGGCGCACGGCAGTCTCCACCACGCGCTCGAGCTTCCACCGATCGCGAAAGCGCACCTCTGCTTTTGCCGGATGCACATTCACGTCGACGTCTCCTCCCGACATCGTGAGCTCGAGATAGAGTGTGGGGCGAACGCCAGCGGGAATCGTCGAGCGATAGGCGGCTTCCGCGGCGCGAACAATTCCGTTGTCGCGCACTGACCGACCATTGATCGCGAGATGGACCCGTCGCCCAGCCGTGCCGACCTCCGACGGACGCTCGACGAGTCCAGCGACGTGAATCGTGCCCGAGACATCGTCCACGTCGACAAGTCGCGCCGCGGTTGCGGAGCCGTGGAGCGCCGCGACGCGTTCGCGCAGCGACGCGGAGCCAGGCAGCGTGAAGATCACCTTCCCGTCATGGCCGAGCGAAAATCGCACGTCACGCCTAACGAGGGCCAGACTCGTGACGCTGTCGACGATGCTGCGCCATTCTGACCGAGCGCCCCGCAAGAACTTGCGACGCGCCGGGGCGTTGAAAAACAGGCGCCCAACACCGACGGTGGTACCGCGTCGTCGCGCCGTGTCCGCTACGTCGGCAACGGATCCACCCGCGGCACGAACGATCGTGCCGGCGCCGTCGCCCAGCGCGGTCTCGATCTCCAGCTGCGACACCGAGCAAATGGCTGGTAGTGCTTCACCCCGAAAGCCAAGGCTGCGAACGCCGACCAAATCGCCGGCCGTCCGGATCTTCGATGTAGCGTGACGTGCCAGCGCGAGCACAGCGTCATCACGTGACATCCCCGAGCCGTCGTCGCTCACGCGGACGAGCTGCCGCCCGCCGTCCTCGACGGCAATGTCGATGGAGGTGGCGCCGGCGTCCAGCGCATTTTCGACCAGCTCCTTCACGACGGAAGCTGGGCGTTCGACAACCTCGCCGGCGGCAATTTGATCAGCGACGGCGCTCGGGAGAATCGCGATGCGAGATGTCATCTCGCCTTAATGATTAATCGACAGGCGCGCCACGTTCGAGCGAAGCGAGGGTGGACGACTCCACCCAACCTTCGCGCTCATCGTCGAGAGACACCAGGGTCCACGGGCCCTGGCGGCGCACGGCTCGCGCGATCTCGCCGATGACCGCCGTTCCTTTCGTTTCGCCGCCAAGCGCAGGATCGCTGCTCAGTCGCGTCGTGGAGCGAACTACAGTGTAATTCCTCGCAGCCAGAAGTTGATCGAGATCGAGGCCGCCGAGCAGAAGGAGGACGCTGACAATTCCAGCGGCATACGCCCATCGCCTAACGCCAACGCGCCGGCGGAGCGACTTCCAGAACGCGAGCACAGTCGCGAGCAGCCAGGCGGTAAGCCAAGCACCAACGGCCAGCCAAAGCGTGATCGTTGACGACACGGGCGGCACGAAGCCATTGGTGCCGAAAGCCTGGCCCTCAGTCAACTGCAGTCGTTCGCGGAGATCCGAAGCCGTGGGCTCGAGACGGAGCGCGCGCTGCCATCCCAATACCGCCGTCGCCGTGTCTCCCGCTGACCATGCGGCCGTGCCAAAGTTCGCCCATGAGTCAGGGGCCCACGGCTCCTCCTTCGCAGAGCTGGCAAAGGCAGCGCGTGCCACACCAAACTGGTGCGCATCGTAAGCACGAACTCCGCGGTCGAAATCCCGCTGAGCAGTGTCGGTCGAGAGCGCGCGGACCGTGATGGCCGTGAACGGGATCGCAGCGGCGACGATGAGCACGAGTGTCCTTGGCAGGCGGAGCTCGTGACGCGGTAGCGTCTCGAGATCCGCCTGTCGAATGATTGCGAGTGCGCGCCCGATCGTATCTCGCTCGAGGAATGTCGCAGGGCCATACGCCGAGGCATCGAGCTCGCGGAGCAGGGTCTCGGCCTCGATTGCGAGCGGGTTTGAAGCGCCGGCGCGTCGAAGCAGACGCGAAAGTGTGCCGGGGCGGGTGAAATGCTCAGCGCTGACGCCTAACCGCTCACCCAGAGCACTCGCGTAGACGCGGCGAATCTCACATGCATCATGACCCGCGGGATATCGGGCGAGGGCGCGAAGCTTTGCCGCCGACGTTGGCGAGGCCTTCTTGCGTGGCGCGCGACGCATCCGTCCGGCAACCGCGGGCAACGGCGCGAGTGACAACAGGAGCCAGAAGGATCCTCGCTCGTGCGGTGGCCGGCTGACGGGTCCGCGATAGCTCGGACGAATCGCGAATAGCGGTTCGGAGCGCATGGTATCGCCTACCGCGAGGAAGCCGGGCGCAATCGTCACGTGCTCACCGGCCGCCGCCGCCACCGCATAACGACGCGTATCAGGATTGAAGTAGCCGTAGCGAATTGGCGGCACGTCGAGCTCGCCGGCGACCTTGGGCGTGAGGACCCAATCGAACTCCTTTGCGCCGCGAATTTTTCGCGCGGCAGAGTCGACTTGTACCCGTTCGTCCGCGCGCACCAGGTTCGCCCACGGGATCTCGACGCGGGGCGGCGGGAAGAGCTTTACGTTTCCGGCGCCCGAAAGCCTCACGGTGAGCAGCATCGGATCGCCGACGCGGCCACGGCGGCTGTCGATCCGCGAAGCGATCGACAAATCGCCAACAGCGCCGGTGTATTCGCTCGGTCTGCCAGCGCTCGGTGGATCAATCGCAACGAGGATCGTGCTGTCGGTTACCAGCTCGTGAGATTCCTCCCGGCTGAAGAAGCTCGTCGAGAGCGGAAGTGAGTACACGAGCTGGGCGGGTGCGATCACGAAGCGGCCAGGCACGAGCGGAAAAAGCGCGCGCTGATATACAAGCGCGTCGAAGCAACGGGTGCCGACTTTTCGTTTTGGTGGCTCGCCTTTGACCGGAGGGAGGTCGTACGCGAGCATCGACTGCATGTCAGGTGGATAGAACGTCGGATTTCGACGCAGTCGGTCGCGAACAGTTTCATTGAGGAAAACCGCAACCTCGTAGTTCGCCTGCTGACCGACGTAGACGGTCTCCGGCTCAGTGAGCGCGCGGAAATTCACATCGAGGCTCGTATCGATGCGTGCGCGAGCCACGACAGTTGGCACGCCATCGCCCGCGCGCGTTCCTCGAACCGTGA
>DATEGN010000630.1:0-4626 GCA_035280125.1 Gemmatimonadaceae bacterium
AGTTCGCGCGGGCGGCGGGCTACCGGAAAATGACGCTCTGGACGCAAAGCCTACTGGGCGCGGCCCGGCGCATTTACGAGCGCGCGGGTTTCACGCTGGTCAGCGAGGAGACCCACCATAGCTTTGGCGCCGATCTCGTGGCCCAGACGTGGGAGCTCGATCTGTAAGCGCAAAACATCCTACGTCAGCGTACGTATTGCCTGCCTCACGAGTAATCCTCAAGTTGAGCCATCCAACGACGAGGAGTTTCCGTGGCACGCGTCGTCTTTCTTGTTGCGCTCTTGTGCATTGTCTCGCGGCCGGTAAGGGCCCAAGCGCCTCAGGGCACAGAGCGCGATTCCTTGCGCACACATGTTCTGCGTACGCGAGATGGGTCAACGCTGATCGGGCGCATCGTCGCCGAGAGCGCGGACACTGTCCGCTTCGAGAGCAATGGGGCGCTGCTCGCGATTGCGCGCTCGCAGATTGCCGATCTGCGCACCATCGAGCCCGGTCAGCTTCGACAGGGTGAGTATTGGTTCCCCGATCCGAATCGAACGCGGCTCTTCTTCGCGCCCACGGCACGCATGCTCGCACAGGGCGAGGGATACTTCTCGGACAGCTATCTGCTGTTGCTGACCGTTGCGGGCGGCGTGACGTCCCGCTTTACCATGGGTGGTGGGTTGTCGATCATCCCATCGACGAACCCACAGAACAACATTTTCTACCTAACGCCGAAGGTCGGCCTGATCGAGGAGCCGCATTTCGGACTTGCGGCCGGAGCGTTGGTTGGGTTCGCAGGATTCGAGGGGATCGAGGACAAGGACCGGAGCTTCGGCATCCTGTACGGAGTGGGAAGCGTGGGCTCCAGCGATGATCATCTCGACTTCGGAGCCGGATGGGGATACGCCGGCGGCCGCGTGTCGGGCGATCCGGCGATCATGATTGGTGGCGCAACGCGAGTATCGCGACGCGTGTCCTTGCTGACGGAGAACTACTTCGTGCCAAGCGTGAGCGACAACGCGCTGGTCTCGTATGGTTTGCGATTTTTCGGCGAGAAGCTCTCGGTCGACCTCGCCTTTGCCAACGCGGTTGGTCCGCATACAACGTTCTTGTTCCCCGGGGTTCCCTACATCGCTTTTGCGTTGAAGTTCTAAGTAGATCCCGCTTCATACATTGACCGCCGAGGACGCAGAGGACGATCGCCGGAATCTGTTTACCATTCTTCTTACTTCAGGGTTGCGCGCTCTCGGTCTTCGGGAAGAGCAGTGGCAGTGCGACGTCGGACGTGTACATGCAGCGCGCGTTATGGCCGCAGAGCGGTACAACTGCCACCGCGTGATGAGCGCCGAGTTTCTCGTTTACTAAACGAGCGAAGGCTTCGCCGCGGGCGAGTCGGGTGGGACCCTGGGCCATCGCGGCACACGAACCGTCGAATCCGGCGAGTGGCAGGATGTCGAGCTGGCCGAGGAGATAGGTCGTCGGCCGCGAGGCGAGCTGCTGCCGAAGTTGCGCGTCGGTCTCCCTTGCCGAGTAGCCGGTGTGATTGCGCAGGCCATAGGGCCATTGGTCATAGGTCGTGCAGTTGCGCGCGTCACCGAACGAATGAAAGAGAGATGCGTTGGGCGCGACCTCTGGGATATAGCCGGGAGCACTCGCGGTGAGTGTGTACGCGGCGGCCGTTGGGCGTACGCTGTCCGGATACGCATAGCTCGAGGGATTGGCGACGAGGTACGTCACCGGAACGCCGAGCTTCTCGTGGACCTGGTTGGTCATCTCATAGCGATTGACGACCTGGCCTCCGGCCGAATGCCCGACGACGACGATTGCCTTGAGGTTCGGGAAGATGTCCTTGCGCGCCACTCGGCGCAGGATCTCGTCCAGGAAATCGAAGGAGGTGACGCCGGGGTTGCTGTTCGCCGGCCCGCCAGAGCGCCAGCTGCTGCAATTCCAGTTGATCTCGTTAGGTGCGAGGACGTCGCGGCACCCCGCACCGTCGTCCGACGCGAGCCGCGGCGCGATGATGAGCGTATTCTCGAGAGCGTCCGCAAGGAAGCCGGCGGCGAGCGTCGAGCGAAAGTAGTTGTCGGCGTCGCGCGAGGCGCCGTGCACGCTGACCAGCACGCGTGTGATTGCCTCGTTGCGTTTGTCGAGGGGATACGTTCGATAAATCAGGGCGCGGTTCGGACCGCCGCCGACGACGATCCATTCAGTGCACGCCGGACCAGCAGCGAGACAAGGTGAAACGGGCGCACCGGCGGCGCGTGTGGCAAGGATGGCACTCGCTCCAAGAAGTAGCAGCACGCAACGAAGCATTGTGGATCTCCGCGTCCTCTGCGGTTAGGCAACCGGGAACCGTAAGACAAAACATGAAGCCGGCGTGCACATGAAGGCTGATCGTATCAGCGCTTTTGGCTGGGCATGCCGCTACTCGGGACAGGTTGTGCGGACTCCGGAACGAGCAAGGGTTCGACCCGATCGGCACGGAGGATCGCGGACTCGGGCACGTCACGAGTTACCCGATCCTCCACGATCCCGACGAGCGCGGCCGCGGCGAGAAGGCATCCGCCGCCGATCATCACGAAGTAGAGTGGCGTATTGGGATTTCCTGTTCCGAAGAGCGATCGCGAAATCGGTCCGAACGTCAGCGCGGCGATGATCTCAGGGATCACGATGAAGAAATTGAAAATGCCCATGTACACGCCCATCCGCTCGGCGGGCAGCGCCGTCGAAAGAATGGCGTACGGCATCGAGAGGATCGAAGCCCAGGCAATGCCGACACCAACCATCGTCAGCAGCAGGACATGCTGATCGTGAATGAGCGCGACTGACAGAAGAGCGATGCCACCACAGGCGAGCGCTATCGAGTGCACGATCTTTCGACTCGTTGCTTCGGCCAGCTTCGGCAACGCGAGCGCGACGATGAAACAGGTCACCGAGTAGAACGCAAACGTGAAGCCGCCCCACTCGATTCCGCGAGTGTACAACGTTGACTGCGGATCCGTTGCACCAAAGACGTGTCGCGCGACCGCTGGTACGAAAAACAACCACATGCAGAACAATCCGAGCCAAGTGAGTAACTGCACGATGGCGAGTTGACGCATCGTTGCCGGCATCTGTCGAAGAGACATCGCGATCTCGCTCGCCAGTGGGCCGAGGCCTCCACGTCCGCGTCGCTGTCGCTCGAATGCCGCCATGTCCTCGGGAGGAAACTCGCTCGTGGTGAATACGGTCCATAGCACCGCGAGCAAGAAAACGAGCGCGCCGACTTGAAATGAGTAACGCACCGAGAGCGGAATGCCGCTCGCCGTGTTGCCGCTCACGCCGAGTTGAGCAAATACCCATGGAAGCGCATTGGCGAGGCTGGCACCGATGCCGATCATCAGCGACTGCATCACGAAACCCTGCGTCCGCTGCGAAACCGGGAGCTTGTCGGCAACGAAGGCGCGGAACGGCTCCATCGAGATGTTGATCGACGCGTCGAGAACCCACAGCAGACTCGCGGCCATCAAGAGACTGCTCGACGTCGGCATGACGAACAGCGCAATCGAGGCGAGAATCGCACCCGTCAAGAAGTAGGGACGACGACGCCCCAGGCGTCCCCACGTTCGATCGCTCAGAGCGCCGATCACTGGCTGAACGAGCAGTCCCGTGAGCGGCGCCGCGAGCCAGAGCAAAGGTACGCGGTCGGGGCTCGCTCCGAGTCGCTCGTACACGGCCGACATGTTGGCGAGCTGCAATCCCCAGCCGAATTGAATCCCGAGAAAGCCGAAGCTCATGTTGAACATCTCGGCGGGATTCAGGCGTGGTCTCGATGTCGCGGTCATGTGAGGACGGGAAGGTGGCTGCGGAAGATGTGGGTTGGGCACGCCGCGGAGAAGAGCAATGTTGCGTCGCAACCGACTCCTGTTGTAGGCTTGCCAGCCATGAGCAAACGCGCCATTGGAATCGTCAGCTTCGCCCTCGCGCTGAACGTCGGGGTCGCCCGCGGACAGCACTCGCCAGCGTGGGTGCGTGGGGCCACGTGCTATGAGGTGTTTGTCCGCTCGTTCTACGACTCCGACGGCGACGGCGTCGGTGATCTCAAGGGACTGACGGCGAAGCTCGACTACATCAACGACGGAAATCCCCGAAGTCAGCACAGCCTGGGTGCGCGGTGTATCTGGCTGATGCCGATCATGGAATCACCGAGCTATCACGGCTACGACGCGACCGACTACTACAAGGTCGCCCGGGCGTACGGCACGAACGACGACTTCAAGCGCCTGATCTCGGAAGCGCATAAACGCGGGATCAAGGTGTTGATCGACATGGTCCTGAACCACACGTCGAACGAGAATCCGTGGTTCCAGGCGTCGATGCGCGACACGACTTCGCCGTACCGTGCCTGGTATCGGTGGTCGCCGACGAAGCCCAACGAGAAGGGTCCATGGGGGCAGGACGTGTGGTACAAGTCGCCCGTTCGAGATGAGTACTACTATGGCGTGTTCTGGAGCGGGATGCCGGACCTCAACTACGAGACGCCGGCGGTGCGCACCGAGGTGAAGAAGATCGCGCGCTTCTGGCTCGCGGACATGAACGTGGACGGGTTTCGTTTGGACGCGGTTCCCTTTCTCATGGAGGATCACGGAACGCTCGCGGGCAGTC
>DATEGN010000631.1:0-2953 GCA_035280125.1 Gemmatimonadaceae bacterium
GACTGATGGACCGCGTCAAAACGCGCGGTCCATCAGTCGCGCTTCGCATGCCGCTTCCGCAGTCGCATTTTGTCGTCTGCGTCACATCAGTTGCGCGTTGAAGCGGCTGTGCGTTTCGCAGTTGCGCCGTTTGCAGCTAGATCCTTAGCTTCTTCCCGTGCGCCCGCTAATCGCGTTTGCGCTCGTGCTCGCTGCCTGTGGTCCGAGTGACCGCGCTCCCGCCGCGCACGACGCTTCCTCTGCTAATAGGACGCAAGGCCCCGATCTCCTGGTGATGCGGCTCCCGCACTCAGGAGGGCCTTTGCGCATCTACGCGTATCCGAAGCTCGATTCCGTCGTGTGGACCTCGACTGATCCGGCGCCGTCGATCACGCGTGTGTTGGCTTTCGATGAGGAAGCGGGATTGCTCTCGTTCGTCGATGCGAAGGGCATTCCGGCGCGCGTGGATTTTCGGCTCGATAACGTCGCGATCGCGACGCGCACGCGCCTAACGGGTCTGTCCTCTGTGGATGGCGCAACAATTTACGGCCTGACGAAGGACGGGGCGCTGCTGCGTTCGACTCCAAGCGGCGATTGGACGTTCAAGCCGCCGCGCCCAGCTCGTGCCGCGGTGCCGCTCAGTGATGGCGCGCTACTGCTCATCGGTAGCCGGGAAAAATCGGCCATCGTTTGGCGGCTGCGTCCACCCGATACCAAGATTCTCGATTCTGCCGAAATTCCCGGTGCAGCGCACGCGGACTGGGCCCAGGCAGGTGACCGCCTGTATTTCACCGTCGAGCGCAACTTGGTCGGCGTCCGCACACGTGATTTGAAGCCGCTCAATGTCATCGAGCTCGACGGCCACGTGCGCGCGCTCGTCGCGACGCCCAGCGGTGACCGCATTTTCGTACTCACCGACTCGTCGCAGCAAGTGGATGTCATCGACCGTTATCGGGAGAAGGTCAGTGAAGAGATCGCCCTTCCCGGCATCGCCGAGGATCTTCGCATTGACCCACTCGGCCGGTATCTGCTCGCACGTGCGGCGGCCGGTGACTCGATGTGGGTCGTGAACGTTGGCACCGACAAACTGGTTGGTGCCGCGCGAACCGCGTGGCGTGACGATCTCCCATTCGTCGCCCTCGACGGAGCGATTGCGCTTGCGCAAGGCAAAGACGTGGTGTTCGTCGAGGGACCGCATCTGCACGAACGCCGTCGTGTGCCGCAGGGTGCCGCAGATTATTGGTTCAGCTTCGCCTGGAGCGGCTTCAGGCCGCGCGCCGCTGCGCTCGACCAGCCAGTTCGATTCCCCGGCGCAGACAGTGCCGACAGCGCGGCGCGTGCCAATGCCGACACGAGTCACACGGCTCCCCCGCCAGTGCCTGTCGACACGACGCCGACACCGTCCGCGTCAAAGGGGTGGGTCGTCTCCTTCGCTGCCCTGCTCAACGAGGAGAAAGCGCACGAGCTGGCGGCGACAATCAAGGTGCATAACGAGACGGCCCGTGTGATGTCCACGCCTCGCGAAGGGCAAACGATCTATCGCGTCGTGCTCGGACCGTATCCGACCAAGGACGAAGCCGAGCGCGTAGGACGCGACTCGAAGCAGAACTACTGGGTGTATGAGGCGACGCCGTGAGCATGCCACACGACGTCCCTTCGCCGGATGCGGGCTCCGGCGATGATCCTGTTGTCGCCGAGGGGCTGCGCGTCGGCGCGTCCCTCGATTCGACGCATCTCGTTCTCGTTCTTGGGGACGATCCACGATCGACCGCGCTCGCGGCGCTGGGGATTGCGCGCGCCCAGTCCGGACGACGACGGGTCGCGCTTGGCGATTTGCTCGGCGACGCCGAGCCCATTCAGCAGTTACTGAACACAGACGATCCGCACGGTCTGGCTGACAGCTTCGTTTACGGCGTGTCGCTGAACAAGATTGCGCAAGCGCTTCCACAGTACGGCGAGCTGTACGTGCTGCCGAGCGGCTCCGAGGTACCGGCGTACGAAGAGATTTTCACTAACTCACGATGGCGGCGACTCGCCGCGGGCTTCCGAGAGACGGGGGCCCTCCTCGTTGTCGCGGCGCCCGCAACAGCGGCACATATCGCGGATGTGGTCGAGCTCGCAGACGGCGCCCTGCTTGTCGGGGATGTCACACCGGCCGGCATCGATCCGAATAAGCTCATCGGCCGCGTCCATCCGACACCGGCGAACGGCGCGGCGCCCATCGCCCCAGAGCCCGAGCCGACGATAGCATTTGCTGATGCGCCGAAGCCGTGGTGGAAACGCCTTCCGATTGCCGTGCCGGCGGTCGTCGGCATCGGGCTTGCGCTCGGATTAGCGGGGATTGGACTGTGGCTCGCTGCCCGGCCCTTAGCGAAGGGACACGAGCCTCTCGTCGCCTTGCGGCGGCAAACCACATCCTCCGCGGGTGCCGTGCCGAGCACGCTCGATTCGCTCCATTCCGATTCGGCGACCGCGAGCGCCGCCGCTCTGCTGAAACCGGCGAATCCGGCTGATTCGTTAGGTGCAGCCGCATTTGCCGTTGTCATTGCGCGATTCAATACCCTTCAGGGCGCCCAACTCTGGCTTCAGGCGCAGCCGCGCGACCTGCCGACGCCGAGCTTTGCACCGCAAGTCATTCGCGGTGAGACGTGGTATCGTGCGCTCGCCGGATCCTATCCGACGCGCGCACAGGCTGATTCGCTTCTGGCCGCGCTGAGTGCAAAGGGGTTGTCGCGTCTCGACTCGAGCAACGTGGTCCGTACGCCATTTGCCTTTCTCGTCGACTCGGTGAAAGGGGAAGCAGTTCCTGGCCTCCTGAAGTATTTTGCCGACCGCGGTCAACCGGTATACGCGCTGCGTCAGGTGGACGGCTCGGCGCGTTTGTACTACGGCGCGTACGAGTCGCCGGAACAGGCAACGCTCGACATCAGCACCATCAAGACTTCGGGCATTCGACCCGTGCTCGTCTACCGTA